>JAGVPR010000230.1 GCA_020052115.1 Candidatus Eiseniibacteriota bacterium | reverse complement strand
TGCGGCGCATACCGGCGATCTCTTCGGCTCGCTCTCCGAAGCGGGCCCCGGCGATGCGGCTTTGGCCGGCGCGCCCGAACTTGCCCCGGGAGCGCCAGTCCCGCTTCCGCCGGTCTCGCTCTTGATCGGCGCCGAGGGACCGCAGCCGGTGGTTTCGCACGAGGAACTCCGGCAGGGCGCGCAGACCCTCACCGAGAAGCTCGCCGACTTCGATGTGCTCGGGCAGGTGGGCGAGATCCATCCGGGCCCGGTCATCACGCGGTACGAGTTCGAGCCCGCGCCCGGGATCAAGGTGGCGCAGGTCACGAGCCGGGTGGACGATCTCGCGCTCGCGCTCAAGGCGAGCCGCATCCGGATCGTCGCCCCGATCCCCGGGAAGGCGGCGATCGGGGTCGAGATCCCGAACCACGAACCCGCCGTGATCTACCTGAAAGACATCGTCGCCACGGATTCCTTCCTCGGCTCCACGAACCAGCTCACGCTGGCCCTGGGAAAGGACATCGGGGGCGCGCCTTACTACGCGGCGCTCGAGAAGATGCCGCACCTTCTGATCGCGGGAACCACGGGGTCGGGGAAGAGTGTCTGCATCAACAGCATCATCATGAGCCTGCTCTTCAGGCTGTCCCCGGACCGGCTGCGCATGATCATGATTGACCCGAAGATGCTCGAGCTGACGGTGTACAACGAGATCCCGCACCTGCTGACGCCGGTCGTCACCGAGGCGCGCGACGCCGCGCGCGCGCTTCACTGGCTCACCGGGGAGATGGAGCGCCGGTACCGGCACTTCGCCGAGCGCGGCGTGAGGAACATCCAGGTCTACCATGAGCGGTTCGGCGAGAAGGAGTCCATGCCGTACGTCGTCGTCGTCGTGGACGAGCTGGCGGATCTCATGCTGACGGATGCCGGGGAGATCGAGGCCCCGATCGCGCGCCTCGCGCAGATGGCGCGCGCGGTCGGCATCCATCTCATCCTGGCGACGCAGCGGCCGTCGGTGGATGTCCTCACCGGCGTCATCAAGGCGAACTTCCCGGCGCGGATCGCCTTCCAGGTGGCGAGCCGCGTGGATTCGCGCACGATCCTCGACATGAACGGCGCCGAGAGTCTCATTGGGCGCGGCGACATGCTCTTCCTGCCGCCGGGCGCCCCGGAGCCCCATCGTGTTCACGGGGCTTTCGTCTCCGACAAGGAGACGGAGAAGCTCGTCTCCTTCCTCGGGCGCTATCGTTCCTCGGTCCCGCGCATTGACATCGTGGCGGAAGCCGCGGGGCCCGGCGGCGGTGCTGCGGGCGAGGATCCGCTCTTCGAGGATGCCGCGCGCGTCGTCATCACGCATCAACAGGGATCGGTTTCCCTGCTCCAGCGCCGCTTGAAAGTAGGATACTCGCGGGCGGCGCGCCTCATGGACATGCTCGAGGCGGCCGGCATCGTGGGCCCCCCGGATGGCAGCAAGGCGCGCGAGGTGCTTGCGGATCTCTCGACGCTCGATCGCGGCCGGGGCGAGGGGGATCTTTGACGCTCCTCCGCTTCTTGGCGCCGGCCGTTCTCTTCCTCGCGGCCTCGGCCGCGGCGCCTACCGCCGATCCGACGCTGGCGAAGGCGCGCGCCCTCTACGGCCGCGCCCATGATCTCACCTGCGTGTTCGAGCAGGAGAGCCTCTGGCAGGGGATTGACGAGACCGTGCGCTCGCGCGGCACGCTCTCTCTGCGCTTTCCCGAGCGCGTGCGGCTCGAGTATGACGATCCGGACGGCGACCTCCTGGTCGCCGACGGGCATTTGATGTGGACGTACGTGCGCTCCCTCAAGCAAGCGGTGCGTACGGAGCTGGATTCCACGGGCTATCACGTCGGGCGCCTCCTCCTCGCGTTCCTCGAATCGAGCGCCGGGGTCACTCGGCTGGGCGAGGAGAAGGTCGGCGGGAAGGCGGCCGTCAGCTACAGTATTCGCTGGGTGGAGAACCCGTTCCGGCTCGTGGATCTCCGGCTGTGGATGACGCGTGAGGACGGGCGGATCGTGCGCTTCGAATTCGAGGACGAGCAGGGGAACCACACCCGGTATGTGTTCTCGAAGATCCGCTTCGATGGCGGGGTGCCGGACGAGCAGTTCCTCTTCACGCCGCCGCCCGGAACGGATGTGGTCTCGTATTCGGCCGGCGGCGCCGGCCGGGGAACGGAGTGACCGTCTTGAGGTTTGACAGGGAAGAGCGCATTTTCTACTCTGCGCGGCGGAGGACGCTGGGGGCGACACCATCGCGGGGCAAGCCGTACGGGACGGCGCTCCACCCGGCGGGACCGGAGGGAACGCGATGAGACGGCCGCTCATCTGGTTGTTGGTGCTCTTTGCGACGGTGACACGGGTTTCCGCCGAGGAGAAGGCCGGCGTGCCGACGAACCTCGAACTCCTGGGGCGGGTGACGCAGAGCGCGGTCCGTGAGGTGCTCGAGGGGGCGCCGCTCGAGAACCACCCGGTCGTCGTCCTGATGGCCGTCGAGTCGAACGCGGGCAACTGGTTCCTCGAGGAGTACCTGGTCGAGGCACTGAACGCCCGAGGGATCACGGTGCGCGCGGGCGGCATCGCGCCGGCGGAGACGGCTCCTGCGGACACAGCGGCCGCGGACACG
>JAGVPR010000289.1 GCA_020052115.1 Candidatus Eiseniibacteriota bacterium | reverse complement strand
GACTTCTCGGCCGCTGCCGGTCTGCACGGCGCGTCGGGGGACAGCAGTGCCGCCGGCAGAGCTGCGGCGGCCGGGATGGAGCCGATGTCCGTCGTGCGCGTATCCGTGGAAGGTCCGTCCGTCTCGACCGGCACCGATCTCCTCGAGGCGACGGTGGTTCTTTCCATCAACGCCGGGTGGCACGTCAACGCCAACCCGGCATCCGATGAGTTCCTCATTCCCACCGAGATCGCGCTCGAGGGAGGATCCCCCGTGGAGATCGTTCACGTCGGCTATCCGGAGGCGGAGCGGAAGCGATTCGTCTTTTCCGAGGTGCCGCTTGCCGTCTACGAGGGCGACGTGAGGATCCCGGTGACGCTTCGCCGGCCGGCGGCCGGCGGGGCGGCGCGGGAGGTCCCTCTGCGCGTGACTTTCCAGTCGTGTGACGACTCTCAATGCCTCGCGCCCGTGACCGTGAGCGTGATGCTCAAGTTGAACGCCCCGGACGGCTCCTGATCCTGGCAAGGCACACCCAGGCGCCCTCTCCAGATTACGGTTGCAAGCGGGAGGGCTCCTTGTGTAATCTGGAAAATCAGGTCTCTTATCTGGTTTTGTGGCGACCAGGGCTCTTCCTCTTCCTATTGCGCCGCCATCGCGGGAATCGTGCGAAAGGAGTCCGTTCCATGCTAGCGATCTGCTCCAACGGGGCACGCTACGCACTGCATGCCGTGATCTTCCTCTCTGCGGTGCCCCCCGGTCAGAGGATCCCCGTGCGCGAGATCGCGGAAAAGGCCGGGATTCCGCGCTTCGTCTTGGCGAAGATCGTTCTCGACCTGGTGCGAGCGGGGATCTTGCGCTCCCACAAGGGGCCAAAAGGCGGCATCCATCTCGCGAAGGACCCCACGCTGATCTCGCTCGGTGCCGTCATGGAGGCGGTGGATGGACGTACGCCGCTTCACACATGCGCGCTCGGAGTGAACGACTGCCCCGGACCGACGGTCTGCGCGTTGCACGCCCATTGGTCGCGAGTGCGCTCGGATATCGCCCATTTCCTCGGCACGACGACGATTGACGACATTCTGAAAGGCCGGGTGGACGCGCACGCGGCGTCCTGCTAGGCCCCCGCTCGTATAGAAAGACCGCGGCCATCCCCCGAGGGAGATGGCCGCGGCTGCTTAAACCCCGACTGCGCCCGAAACTCCTCTTACTGATACATGCTCTTCAGGCGGCCCCAGGTGGACTGCTCCACAGGAACTTGCGGATCCAGGTTGTCGAAGAAGATGTTGTTCCACTCGGCGTGCACGTTGCCGCCCGCGGACTGGCTCGCATACGGCTGCACCCAGCCGCCGAGCCACGACGGCTGGAGCATGCCCCACACACCGTGCGGCGGATCCTCGGCCGGGTTGCCCTGGTCGAAAGCGATCGGGCCGCTCGAATACGAGCCGCCGTAAGCGACCCGGTACTCGATCGTCGCCGGCTGCACCGCGTTCAAGCCGTTCGCCCAGTAGATAACTTCCATGTGGATCGGCGTGCCCTTCACGTAGGTCACGCCGTGGTTCACCGTGAACGAATAGAACGGAAGGCGCCCGCCGAAGCAAGCGACTTCGCCGCTCACGGAGTTGACCATGAACTTCCCATCGGTTTCGAGACCCCACCACGGGGCGACGCGCAGCCCGCCCTCGCCGAAGCCCGTGCCGCCGAGGATGAAGTCGAACCCGTAGTGGAAGTTCGAGTTGTTCTGGAAGTCCACCGGGTTCACGCCGTCAACCGAGAAGCTCCAGTTGTGGAAGTTGGCGTACCCGAGACAGGCCGGATCCATCTGGTCGTCAATCAGGATCTGGACCGGGTAGCTGTTGTTGAGCGTGAGGACCGAGATCGGGCAGTCGTTCCAGATGCGCGTGTGAAGGACCGCGCTGTTCGGTGTCGGCGTGGCGAAGGCGGAGCCCGCCACGAGCAGGGCCGCCATGGCGAACAGTGCCAGGCCGGCCGGTCGGTTGAGTCCGAAGGTCTTCATGAGTTCGTCTCCTCCAAGGTGCGTGGTACTTGTTGTCCGTCGAGTCACAGGTAGTGCCTCAACCGATTGGGAACGGCCGCAGGCGCCAGGCGCCGCAGCGGTTCCAGTGTCTCGCACTCATCGCCCGGATCGCGGCAGGTATCGCCTCTCTCCGGCGTTCGAGTGCCGGAAGAACATGCGATCCGGACTGAGCCCACCTCCTTTCCCGGCATGCTGCCGTGTCAATCAATCAACTAAACAGAACTGGCGGCATCAGCCACATCCGCTCATCGAATCAGAACACACGGCCGCCGCTCACTCTTCCCTTCATATATGAGGTTCACGAAGTAGACCCCGCTCGCGAGGTCCCTGCCGTCGAGCGTCGCGCGATGGACGCCGGCTTCGATCTCGCCGTGAACGAGCCGCGCGACCTCGCGGCCCGACACGTCCGTCACAGACAGAAGGACGCGGCCGCGCGAAGGGACACGGAACTCGATGCTCGTGCGGTCGCGGAACGGGTTCGGCGCGTTCGCCCGGAGCAGCAAGGCGCCGGGCGCTCGAGCGCCCGGCTCATCCACGCCGACCAACCCGGTGAAGCCCGCGTTGAGAAGGCCGTTCCGGACATCGGTGTTCTGCATGAAACGGTTCCACACAGAGCCGGTGCGGTAGTTTTCGATCATGATGATGATCGGGCCTTGATCGATGCCGATGTAGTCGGTGTCCCACCAGCCGTACGTGTAATTGAACGCGTCCTTGAAGCCGTAGGTGGACCAGAGGCTCGGTCCATAGATGTCGTAGAAGTACTGCAGCGTCGGAAGAACGACCTCGGGCGCGAAGGCGATCGAACCCGCGGGTGCGGTGGGCGCGATCGTGCCGTTGTCGGTCTGCGCCGGCGGTGCGCCGTGCGCGGCGTAGCCCGTG
>JAGVPR010000072.1 GCA_020052115.1 Candidatus Eiseniibacteriota bacterium | reverse complement strand
CGCCGCGGCCGGCGCCCATGCCAGGCGTTCCGTGTCGAGGCCGCGGCGCGTCCAGTCGCGGCGCGCCAGAAGATCAGCGGCGAGAAACGCGATCGCCACCATCGCGCCGAAGCTGTAGAGCGACAGGCGCCCTATGTGAAGGAAGACGGGAAGCATCGCCGGCCAGCTTAGCAGACGGCGCCGGTCGAGGCCAGCGCGCGACCGAACACGGCTTCGAAAGCGGACGCGCGCCCCCCCCTCACCCCTTCACTTCCCCGGGCGGTCCGCCTTTCCTGCGTCCTCCCTTCTCCGGGCGCAGGCGTCCCGCGTCTTTCAGCGCGCGGCGCAGCAAGAACTCCATCTGCCCGTTCAGGCTCCGCAGATCGTCGGCGGCCCAGCGCTGCAGCGCCTCGAGAAGCGCGGGATCCACCCGCAGCAGAAATCCACGCCTGTCCGACACGACCTATTGGTAGATCGTGCCGGCGTTCACGACCGGCTGGGTCGCGCGCTCGCCGCAGAGCACGACCAGAAGGTTCGAGACCATCTGCGCCTTGCGATCTTCGTCCAGCTCGACGACCTTCTTCGACGAAAGCCTCTCGAGGGCCATTTCGACCATCCCGACCGCGCCCTCGACGATCTTCTGCCTCGCAGCGATGATCGCGCCCGCCTGCTGGCGCTGGAGCATCGCCTGCGCGATTTCGGGAGCGTAGGCGAGATGACTGATGCGGGCTTCGACGATTTCGACGCCGGCCTGCACCAACCGCTCGTGGATCTCCGTCTTGAGATGCTCGGCGATGATGGAGGTGTGGCCGCGCAGCGAGACCTGGCTGTCCTCGTGCACGTCGTACGGATACCGGGTCGCGAGGTTTCGGATCGCGGCTTCGCACTGGACGTGCACGAATCGCTCGTAGTCGTCCACGTGGAAGCAGGCTTCGGCCGTGTCCACGACATTCCAGACGACGACCGCGGCGATCTCGATCGGATTCCCGTCTATGTCATTGACCTTGAGCCGCTCGGTCTCGAAGCTCCTCACCCGCTGCGACACGCGCCGCTTCGTGTAGAACGGATTCGCCCATCGGAGCCCGTCCTCCTTCGCCGTGCCGGAGTAGTGCCCGAAAAGCTGCAGCACCCGCGCCTCGTTCGGGTTGACGACGAAGAAGCCGGCCAGCACGAAGGCTCCCGCCACGTCCAGGAGGACGACCCCGATCACGAGGACCGCCTCGTGATGCTGGATTCCCAGCGCCATCGGGTAGACCGCCGCAATCAGGAGCAACACCGTGAGAACGAGCAGTCCGGTGCCGGGCAGCCCCGAGTTTTCCCGCTCCGTCACTTGCCTCAGCGTCATCTTCATTGTCCCGCCCTCCTTGGCCTGATATCATTCTAATATCACTACAATATCCAGTCAATGTGTGTTTGCGGAGTCCGGGGTGGCGGCGGGCCACGAAAAAGGGAGCGGCGCACCGGCGCCGCCCCCGCGATTCGTGGAGATCGAAACCTACTTCAAGACGACAACACGGCTCCTGGCCTCGAAGGCGCCCGCGAGCAGCCGTGTGAAATACACGCCCGCCGCCGCGGCCGAGCCTTCCTGCGTCCGGCCGTCCCAGCCGATGCTGTAGCGTCCGGGTCCCTGGTCCGCGTTGATCAGACGGCGGACTTCCCGCCCGGCCACGTCGTAGACGCCGAGCGCGACATGGCAGCCCACGGGGATCTCGTAGCGCACGGTGAGCCGGCCGTTCGTCGGGTTCGGCGCCGGCGCCAGAAGCGCGAACGCCACCGGCGGCGCCTGGTCTTCCACCGCAGTCGAGGGCTCGACGATCTCGAAGAGGTCGTCGCTCACATCCTCGCCCCAGTTGTTCGCGGCGTCCCCGGCGAGCACCTTCACGAGGCAGGAATCAGCAGGGCCCCCGGAAACCGTCCAGTCGTACACGCCGTCGTTCGCTTCGCCGGTCGCAATCACCGTCGGGTAGGTCAGGCCCCCATCGGTCGAGAGCAGGATGTCCACCCCCGTCACGCCGACGTTGTCCGTGGCCGTCCACGTGATGTCGTGGTGCTCCCCTTCGATCCACTGCTCCGTCCCGTTCGGCGCGGAGACCGCGACCAACGGCAGCTGGGTGTCCACCATCGGGCAGCCCAGGATCTGGAACTCATCAAGCGCCGCCTCGACGAGCGCCCCCGGAGTGGGGTCCTGGATGACGAAGCGGAATTGGACCTGGTTCGTCAGCGCGATGTAGGCGCCGACGTCTATCGAGATCAGTTCCCATCCACCGGCGTCCGTCTTCGTGAGCAGCGTCGTCCACGCCGTGCCGCCGTTCGATGAGGCCGACACCGTGATCGGCTCGAGCTCTTGCCCGGTCGTGCCGCTGAAGACCCAAAGGTAGAACTCCGCGACGGCCGAGGCGTAGTTGCTCAGATCGAAGATCGGGCTCTTGAGCGTCGTCTTCCCCGTGTCCACGTCGTAGGCGCCCGCCGAGGCTCCGGCGGCGACCTGCGTCGCGTAACAGTTCACGCCCGGCGCCGCGGTCACGTCATCCTCCGGCTGCGCCTGCTGGCCGCCAGAGAACGTGGCCTGGGGATCACCGCGCTCCCAGATGCCGGTCGTCGCGTTGTCGCCGGTGTCCCCGACCGTCCACCCCCCCGCCGCCTCGAAGTCGTGGTGAGCGACGGCCGCGCCGACGACGCGGAAGGAATGGAACGAGGCCGGAGCGCCGGCCGGATGCGTTTTTCGGTTGCCGAGAACATCCGCGCCGCTGATGTAGTAGTTCACCGCCGTGCCGCACGGCTGTCCGGGAATCCACGCACGATACTGATCCGGCGTGCCCGTGGCCGTCATGAGTGCGGTCTGCCATCCGCCGCCGACGTCGTAGTGGACCAGCAGGGAGTCCGGCTCGAGCGAGGCCAGCGTGGAGGTGATCGTCGCCGTGACCGCGTACGGACCCACGATGTCGGTCGTGCTCCCGAGCGGCGTGTGCGAGATCATGACGCCGACCGTGATCTCCGGGCAGGAGAAGCCGTGGTTCGAGGCCCCGAGACAGATCGCGTCGTAGTGAGGCGTGCCGTTCGAGAGATTGCCGTCGTCATCGTCCATGACGAAGAGCGACGCGACCTGGTCCGGCTGGTTCAACGGCTTGTAGAGCTTGCGCGCGTAGTGCCACATGTACATGGCGACCGAGTCCGCTTGCGCCTGGGGGTACGTGACGAGCAGGTCCTGCCACATGTCCCAGTGAACGCCCGCGATGATCTGGCCGCTCGTGTGGTTCTCGCCGGTCCAGTCGTCGGGGTAGATCATCGTGTTGTCCGAGTTCCTGATCCCGGTCGTGCAGTTGTTGAGGTAGAAGCCGGGGCCGATGAGCGAGAAGCGCGTGTTGTAATTGTCGCCGATGTCCGAGTTCCCCTCGTGCATGTCGCCCGTCGGCTCGGGCGTGCCGTACACCTCCTGCGTGATCCCGTGCGTGTACTCGTGATAAATGACATCGCCCATCTGACCCGTGTTGCCGTAGGTGGCGCTCGACTCGCAGAAGTTGACACCGGTCCCGTCCCACCACGCGTTGCCAGGGCAGTAGAGATCGGTGCGCCCCACGCTCACCGGCATCGCGTAGTCCAGGGCGGTGAACGCGGGATCAATCGCCTTGATCCAGTCGTGGATCCGGTTGCAGTGCAGCCAGCAGTCACGCTCGTCGGCCCGGGAATTCGCGCTCCCCCAGTGGATGGCGAACGGCGTCCCGGGCGTGGCCGTCCCGGAGAAGGTGGGGTTCGTGCCGGTGTAGCGGTCGATGGAGAACCACGGGCCGATGAACTGAGCCGTCACCGTCACGGGAGCGGTCCCGGCATGGGTGATGTCGTACTGCCCGGCCGCGTCCGTGTTGGCGGAGCTGCCGCCCGACACATTGACCCTCATGTTCGCCATCGCCTTCAGGGAGAGGCCGTCGCAGTAGCCCATGTCCTCCGCGTCGGCATCCACGGCGCCGACGACGTTCGTGGTATGTACCCTGTTGTAGCGCCAGAGCACGGCGCCGTCGGCGGCGTCCACAAAACTCATCCAGTCGCCGTATGGAGACTGCGAGCGCAGGTGCACGCGGTACACCGCGCGGAGCACCGTCTCCTCCTCCCCCGCCACCGGAAGGAGAACCGCCTCGACCTCCTTCACCTCATCGCGAGCAGGATCGGAATCGAGGGAACGCTGAGCCGCCACGACCGCCTGAGCCTCGTCGAGAACCGCGGGCTTGGCGTCCTGCGTGCGCGGATAGATGTCCGAGCCGAACGCGTAGGCGCGGCCCGCCTCCGTCATGACCACGATCACGCGGCTCCCGTAGATCTCCTTCCCGCCGAGGGTCTGCCCGAAGATCACGCTCCACTTGCCGAGCCCGTTCTCCACGGATCTCGTGACCAACTCGGCCGGATCCGCTGCGAACACGTCCTCGTTCGCGGCCACGAATGCCCGAGCGGCGGTTTCCGCCTGCTTGGCGTCTTCGATCCGCCCCATGCGAAGGTCAATGCCCGATCCGTAGATCAGATGGGCGGTTCCGGTCTGCGGGTTGAGATACCCGCTCCAGCTCCCGCCGTAGCGCGTCGTGAGACTCCCCAGCGCGGTTGATTGCGGATCGAGGCTCGAATACTCAGGCGCGACCCCGGTGCCGGGGCGCGGAATGTCGAATGACCTCATCGAAGCGGGCGCGGCCGCGATCAGAAGGAAGGCGCAGAAGATGAGGAGGATCGCGGAAATCCTGGGCATGACCGTCTCCTTTCTCTAGGAAGGAGCGCGGGCGGAGAAGACGCCCGACGCAAGGAAGCCCGCCCATCAGATGGCGGCCCCCATCGTTGCCGGCACGGAGATGCGAACCCGCGTCGGTGCTCGTACGGCAGAGGAGCACGACTGATAACCGTATGATTTTAGCACAGATGGCTCCGAATTCCAAGCGGCCCGACCTGCGGCCCCGCTCGCCCTCGGCGCCATCATCCGGACAACAGAGAGGGGCGGCGCGAGAGCGCCGCCCCCATCCTGCAACGCTGACGGCAGGTCGCTACTTCAGCACGACCGCCCGGCTCGTCGCCTCGAAGTCCCCGGCGCGGAGCCTCGTGAAGTAAACCCCGCCCGCCGCAGACGATCCGTCCTGGGTCCGGCCGTCCCAGCCGATGCTGTAACGCCCCGGACCCTGATCCGCGTTCACCAAGCGGCGAACCACGCGACCCGCGACGTCGTAGACGCCCAGCTCCACGTGGCAGCCGACGGGAATCTCGTAGCGCACAGTCAGCCGGCCGCTCGTCGGGTTCGGCGACGGCGCCATCAGCGCGAACGCCACCGGCGGCGCCTGGCCGTCCACGGCCGTGGACGCATCGAGCAGCTGGAACAACTCGTCGCTCACGTCCTCGCCCAGGTTGCCCGCCGCATCATGCGCCACCACCTTGACCATGCAGGAATCCGACGGTCCGCCGGCGGCCGTCCAGTCGTAGACGCCGTCGTTCGCCTCTCCCGTCGCGATCAGCGTCGGGTAGGTGAGTCCGCCGTCCGTCGAGAGACGGATGTCAACGCTCGTGACGCCCACGTTGTCCGTCGCGCTCCAGGTGATGTCGTGGTGCTCCCCCGCGATCCACTGCTCCGCCCCGTTCGGCGCCGCCACCGCCACCGACGGAACCTGCGTGTCCGATAGCGGACAGCCGAGGACCCGGAACTCGTCCACCGCGGCTTCGACGAGCGCGTTGCTCGTCGGCAGGTCCTGGATGACGAAGCGGAAGCGGACCTGGTCCGTGAGCGAGATGAAAGCGCCCAAGTCCAGGGATACGAGGTTCCAGCCGCCGCTGTCGAGGAGCTGATAGATCTGGGTCCACGACGATCCGCCGTTCGAGGAGGCGTACAGGTGGATCCGCTCCGGCTCCACGCCCTGCTGCTGGAGCGTCCCCGAGTACACCCACACGTTGAACTCGATAACGGCCGAGCCGTAGCCGCTCAGGTCGAAGATCGGGCTCTTGAGCGACGTCTTGCCGGCGTCCACGTCGTACTGCGCGGCGTTCGTGCCCGCCGGGATCTGCGTGACGTAGCAGTTCACGCCCGGGGCGACCGACGCATCGTCCTCCGGCTGGATCTGCTCGCCGCTGTACGCGGTGCCCTGCGGATTGCCCCGCTCCCAGATGCCCGTCGTCGCGTTGTCGCCCGCATCGCCCACCGTCCAGCCGAGATCCGTCTCGAAGGTGTGGCGCGCGATCTCGGCGCCGAGCACGTGGAACTGGTAGAACGCGGCCGGGGCCCCGGCGGGATTCGTCTTGTGGTTGCCGAGGACGTCGGAGGCCGAGATGTAGTAGTTCACGCTGCTGCCGCACGCCTGCCCGGGGATGAGTCCCACGAACTGGTCCGGCGTGCCCGTCGGCGACATGAGAATCGAAGACCACGCTCCGGCGCCCACACGGTAGAACACCTCGAGTGTGCTCGGATCCAGAGAGGCGGCTGTCGAGTAGATCGTCGCCGTCACCGGGTACGGTCCGACCGGGTCGGTCGTCGTCCCGAGCGGCGAATGCGTGATGAATACCCCGACCGTGATCGCCGGACAGGAGAAGCCGTGGTTCGTGGCGCCGAGACAGATGGCGTCGTAGTGCGGCGTTCCGTTGCCCAGCTCCGCGTCGTCGTCATCGGTGATGAAGAGGTACGCGACCTGGTCCGGCTGGGTCATCGGCTTGTACAGCTTGCGCGCGTAGTGCCAGATCCGCGCCGCGACCGAGTCGGCATCCGCCTGCGGCATCGTGGCGAGCAGCTCCTGCCACAGATCCCAGTGCACGCCGGCGATGATCTGCCCGCTGAAGTGGTTCTCCCCCGTCCAGTCGTCCGGGTACTGCAGCGAGTTCTCGGAGTTGCGGATCCCCGCCGTGCAATTGTTGAGATAGAATCCCTGCCCGATGAGCGAGAAGCGGGAATTGAAGTTGTCGGTCACGTCGGAGTTCCCCTCGTGCATGCCGCTCGGCGGCTCGGGGTATCCGTAGACCTCCTGCGTGATGCCGTGGCCGTATTCGTGATAGACGACATCGCCCATCTGGCCCGTGTTGCCGT
>JAGVPR010000243.1 GCA_020052115.1 Candidatus Eiseniibacteriota bacterium | reverse complement strand
CCCGTCTCGAGCAAGGTCTCGCCCCGCCTGAGCGCCTCGCCGGCCTCGCGCAGGTTCTCGCCGGCCGCCGCATGCGCGAGCAAGCGTACGCGATCGCCCGGGAGAGATTCGGTCTGCTCGACCATGAGGACGGCATCCGCCCCTTCGGGGACCGGCGCGCCGGTCATCACCTGCGCCGCCTCGCCGGCCCGGAGTGTGCGCGCGGGCATTTGCCCTGCCATCACGCGCTCGATCACGGGAAGCTCGGAAGGCGGGGGTGAGAGAGAGGCGGAGAGGACCGCGTATCCGTCCACGGCCGACGTGCGCCACGGAGGGAGGTCTTCGCGCGCAGCGACGCTCTCTGCGAGAATGCGGCCTCCGGCGGCCTCCAGCGGGACTCGCTCGGTCCCGACCGGGGCGAGGCCCTCGATCATCTGCGCCCGCGCGTCCTCGAAGGGGATGAGCGTCATGCGCCGGCCCTGGGATCCGCATGAGGATTGCCGCCCCGGACGAGCGTCACGGCATGCGGCAGCAGGTCGAGGATCGCTTCGAGACACCCCAGCGCCCCGCGCGGGCTGCCCGGGAGGTTGATGACGATCGCGCGGCCCCGGAGGCCGCAGATAGCCCTGGAGAGAGGCGCCGTCGGGGTTCCGGGGCGCGTGGCCTGCCGCATCACCTCCGCGAGGCCCGGCGCTTCACGATCGAGGACGCGTCGCGTCGCCTCCGGCGTCACGTCGCGAGGCGCGAATCCGGTCCCGCCGGTCGTGAGGACGAGATCCACCGAGCCTGCGTCGCAGAGAGCGCAGAGGGCCGCCGCGATCACCTCGATGTCGTCGCTGACGATTTCGCGTGCCACGACGAGCCCGCCCGCGCTTTCGATCCGTTCCGCGAGGGGAGGGCCCGAGCGGTCCGGATACTCATGGCGGGAGGCGCGATCGCTCACCGTCAGTATCGCCGCGCGCACCGGTCCTCCCGGCAAGCGTTCGAGCAATCCCGCGACCGGATTCATCGCCGGGCCCGTGACGCGGGCTTCTTCGCGCGCGGCCGCTTGGTCGAGGCGCGGCGGTAGAGACCGCTCCGTCCGCCCGATTTCTCCTCGAGGCGCACCGATTCGATGACCGCCCCACGCTCCGCCGCTTTCACCATGTCGTAGAGGGCGAGGGCGGCCACGGCCGCGCCGACCAGCGCTTCCATCTCGTAGCCCGTGCGGTCCAGGCCGCTCACCGTGGCTGTGAGTCGGATCCCGTCGGGTTCCGGCGACGTGGCCACGTCAATGTGCGTGGGACGGAGCGGGTGGCAGAGGGGGATGAGATCGGAGGTTCGCTTGGCCGCCTGGATTCCCGCGAGACGGGCCGTCTCCAGGGCCTCGCCCTTTGGCAGCCCGCCCCGGCCGAGGAGCGCCAGGGTGCGGGCGCTCAGGAGCACCTTGGCCGAAGCCACGGCCTTCCGGGCGGTCACGGGCTTGGAAGCCACGTCAACCATCCGGGCCTTTCCCGATCCGTCGAGGTGTGTGAGTTTTAGTCGCGCCATGAGTCCTCCGGGGGCGGCCCGGGACCGGGCGCCCATCGTCCCGCCATGGTAGGCCGACACGGTACGGGCGGCAAGCGGGTGCGGCCTGCGGGCGCCGGATTCGTCTCCGAACCCGCGGGCGCGGGCCTGGCTTGGAGGTGGCACGGGGCGGATCGGCTCTGGTACGATCGGCAGACCGGAAACCTAGCCGCCGTCGCGGTGTCCTAGAGAGGTGGGGCTCCCCCCGAACCCGGAGGATCATGGAATCCGTTTCTTGGATCGCGGCTTTTCTCGCCGGCGTGCTCTCGTTCGTCTCGCCGTGCGTGCTTCCCTTGGTGCCCGCCTACATCTCCTTCATGAGCGGCGTCACCGCGGAGGAGTTTCGCGGGGATGTCAAGCGCTTCGACCGCAACCGCAGGGTGGCGGTCGCCTCGATCCTGTTCATTCTCGGGTTCTCGACGGTCTTCATCGCGCTGGGCGCCTCCGCGACCTTCGTCGGCAAGTTCCTCCTCTCGAAGATCGGCCTCTTGTCGAAGATCGCCGGCGTGCTCATCGTCATCCTCGGCCTTCACACGATGGGTGTGTTCCGGATCGGGTTCTTGAACTACGAGAAGCGCTTCCAGTCCGGGAGCGGGCGGGTCCGGTTGCTCTCATCGTTCCTGGCCGGCATCGCATTCGCCTTCGGATGGACGCCGTGCATCGGTCCGATCCTCGCCGCGATCCTGGCGTATGCGGGCACGCGCGAAACCGTGGGGCAGGGCATTCTGCTCCTCGCCGTCTACTCGCTGGGCCTCGGGATCCCGTTCTTCCTGACGGGGATGTTCACGGGAGCGTTCTTCTCGGTCACGGGCCGTCTCAAGCGGCACTTTCGCACGGTCGAGATCGTGAGCGGAGGCCTCCTGATCGTCGTCGGCATTCTCATCTTCACGAACTCGTTCGGAGCGCTCTCGGGGTATCTGGCACAGTGGTTCCCCTGGTTGAACGTCGGCTAGACCCCTCGCCGGAGCCGGGCCTGAGCGCCCGGTCCTTTCGAAGTCCGGAGGTTTGAACATGAGGCGAAACGCAAAGGACATCGTCATCACGCTGGCCGCTGCTGCGGCCGTGACCATTCTCGGCTGCGGCAACGGCGCCAGCCGGGACGCGCGGACCGAAGGCTCGGAAGCACAGGCGGCATCGGTCAACACCGTTCAGACCCGCGGCGAGCTGGGGGAGCAGGCGTTCGATTTCACGCTCAAGAACCTGGAAGGCAAGGACGTCCGTCTCTCGGACTTCAAGGGGAAGATCGTCATTCTCGACTTCTGGGCCACGTGGTGCGGGCCGTGCAAGATGGAGCTACCGCACTTCAGGGAGTTGTACAAGCAGTACAAGGACAAGGGCGTCGCGATCGTCGGGGTCGCGCTGGATCAGCAGGGTCTGAAGATCGTGGCGCCGTTCGTGCAGAAGAACCAGATCGAGTACGTCACGTTGATCGGCACGCCCGACGTCGTGGGTCGCTATGGCGACATCCGCGGCATCCCGACGACCTTCATCATCAATCAGAAGGGCAAGATCACGAACAAGTTCGTCGGATACAGGAACAAGGCCGACTTCGAGGCCGAGATCGTCAAGCTGCTCGGCGCGAAGAGCTAGCGCGACGGGACCCGCCGCCCCGGGAAACGCCCGCTTTCACCGCGGCATCGCGCCGGGACGCCACGCGCCCGGCGCCCCCGGGGGCTCGCCCGTCCGCTTCGAGGTCGCATGGATATTCTCGACACCCTGCGGCGTCCGCTGAGGAACCTCCGTCTTTCCGTCACGGACCGCTGCAATCTTCGTTGCTCGTACTGCATGCCCGAGGAGGAGTACGTCTGGCTCCCCCGCGAGCGGATCCTGCGTTTCGAGGAGATCAGCGCGCTCACCGATCTCTTCTGCGATCTCGGCGTGGACCGCGTGCGACTTACCGGGGGCGAGCCGCTCCTGAGGCACGAACTGCCCGAGATGGTCCGGATGCTGGCCGCGAAGCCGCGAATCCGCGATCTGGCGATGACGACGAACGGCGTGCTTCTCGCGTCCTCCGCGGCCTCGCTCAAGGAGGCTGGTCTTCACCGGGTGACCGTGAGCCTCGACACGCTCAGGCCGGAGCGGTTCGAGGCGCTCACCGGCCGCTCCACGCACGCTGCGGTGCTCGAGGGGATCTCGGAGGTTTCGCGCGCGGGTTTCAGCGGGACCAAGCTCGACGCGGTCGTCATGCGCGGGTTCAACGATGACGAGCTCTCCGATCTCCTCGAATTCGGCCGCGCGCATGCCGCAGAGGTGCGCTTCATCGAGTACATGGACGTGGGCGGCGCCACGCGATGGACTCGCGAGGCGGTGTTCTCGCGGGCCGAGATGCTCGAGGATCTCGATCGCCGCTTCGGGCCCGTGACGCCGATTCTCGAGGAATCGTCCGCGCCCGCGGACCGGTTCGCGCTCTCCGACGGCACAGTCTTCGGCATCGTCTCGGCGACGACGGAGCCGTTTTGCCGGTCCTGCGATCGCAGCCGGCTGACGGCCGACGGTCTGTGGTACCTCTGCCTCTACGCGGCGAAGGGGATTGATCTCCGCGGGCCGCTCCGCGCCGGAGCGAGCGCGGAGGAACTGAGGGCGATCCTCGGTTCGGCCTGGCGCGCGCGGTCCGATCGGGGCGCGGAGGAGCGGCT
>JAGVPR010000100.1 GCA_020052115.1 Candidatus Eiseniibacteriota bacterium | reverse complement strand
GGCTCCTCCCGCCGCGCGGGGTGCGCGCGGGCTCACCACTCCTCCATCGTCCGGGCGAAGATCACCTCGGAGAGCTCGCGGATCGCCGCGCGGCGCCCTTCCTGCTCCGTCGTCGCCGGTTTGCCGGGGCGATCCACGACCGCGTATGTGGCCGTGGCGGAGAGGGCGTCCTGCTTCCACAATTCCTTGTTCTCGACCTGGTCCTTGAGAACCGCCGAGACCGTGATCTTCACCAGGTATTCCTCGGCCGTCTCCCCGGCGGAGTAGGAGAAGACCTTGTTCTCGTAGCCGGTGATCCGGCCCGTGAGCACGGCGTCGGCATCCTTCTCGCCGACCACCCGCAACGAGTTGTCGCGCACGAAGGCGGCGATGACCTCCTGCGTCAGCTCGCGCTCGAGGTCATACTCCAGCGTGTTGTTGTGGAAGACCGGGACGGCGACCGTCTTGACGTGGGACGGGAGAGCGCTTCCTGAAAACGAATAGCCGCAGGAAGCAAAGGCGAGGGCGAGCAGGAAGAAGGCGGCCGCCCGGGCTGGGCGGCCGCAAGGGGCGTCATGCGGCCGTGGGGAGTTCCTTCGAATCATCCTGATCGCGGCCGCGAATGCCATAGACCTTCATCCGATAGCGGAGCTTGTCGCGCTTCATCAGGAGCAGTTCGGCCGTCTTCGACTGGTTCCAGCCGGTCAGCTCCGACGCCTTGACGATGAGCGCCCGCTCGATCTCCTCGAGCATCGTCTCGAACGGGATGCCTCCCTCGGGGAGGAGCGAGTGGTTCAGGATCTCGTCGAGCTGGTGAAGCCGCGAGCCCGCGGCCTCCTCGCGCTGCCCGAGGCCGATCTGCATGTGGCGCGGCTCGATCACCTCTCCCGACTCGAGCAGTATAGTGCGCTCGAACAGGTTCTTCAATTCGCGGATGTTTCCCGGCCAGGGGTACGCGAGGAGCATCCGCTCCGCCTCCGGGGAGATCCGGTCGAACTTCTTGTTGAAGTCCTTGCTGAACTTGTGCAGGAAGTGCTTCGCGAGGAGGGGGATGTCCTCTTTGCGCTCGCGGAGCGCCGGCATGTGGACCGGCACGACCTTGAGACGGTAGTAGAGATCCTCGCGGAATCCCCCGTCGCGAACCATCTGCTCGAGGTCCTGGTTCGTCGCCGAGACGATGCGCACGCTCACCGTGATGTCTTTCGTGCCGCCGACCCGGCGGAAGGTCATCTTCTCGAGCACCTTGAGGAGCTTCACCTGGATGGTGAGGCTCATCTCCCCGATCTCGTCGAGGAAGAGCGTCCCGCCGTTGGCCAGCTCCAGAAGCCCCTGCTTCTGCGAGCGAGCGTCGGTGAATGCGCCCTTCTCGTGGCCGAAGAGCTCGCTTTCGAGGAGGTTCTTCGGGATCGCCGCGCAGTTGATCTCCAGGAACGGCTTGGCGCGGCGTGAGGATGATTCGTGGATGAGGCTGGCGACGAGCTGCTTGCCGGTGCCGCTCTCCCCTTCGATCAGAACCGAGGTCGTGTCGCTCTTCGCGACGCGCTCGGCGATCGAGTAGATGTCCAGGATGCTCGGACTCGTGCCCCGCACGAAGTCCTTGGAGAACTTCTGCTGCTGTTGTCGCCTGTGATGCTGCAGCTCGCGCCAGAGCTTCTGCGATTCCAGGCCCTTCTCGACGAGCAGGAGAAGCTGCTCGAGATGGATCGGCTTGGTGACGTAGTCGAAGGCGCCCAGCTTCATCGCGCGCACGGCGGTGTCCACGTCGCCGAACGCGGTCATGATGATGACGGTCAGTTCCTCGGCGACTTCCTTGGCGCGGCGGAGGATGTCGAGGCCGTGCGCGTCCGGAAGTCGTAGATCGAGGAGAACGAGGTCGGGAAGATCGGTTTCGATCCTCTGGACCGCCTCCGCCCCGGTGGCCGCCGTCGCGACCTCATAGCCCTCGTCCTGTAGCGATTTCTGGATGAAGTGCCGGATCGAGTCCTGGTCGTCAACGACGAGGATGTTCGCGATCATCGCGCCCCCCGGGTTACTCATCAGTGGCGGCCAGGAGCGTCAGGACGAACGTCGCGCCCGCCCCGGGCTCGCTCTCCACCGTCAGGCTGCCCCCGTGACGCTCCACGATGCCGTGGCTCACGTAGAGCCCGAGACCCGTCCCGCTCGACTTCGTCGTGAAGAACGGTTCGAAGATCCGCAAGCGGTCCTCCGCCCGGATCCCCGGGCCTTCGTCCCGCACGCGGACCTCGACGACCCGCGGCGTTCCCTCCTGCCCCGGCGCAGGCGAGGCGATCGTCACCCGCACGGCGGCGCCGCCGGGTGAGGCCTCGCAGGCGTTCTTCAGGAGGTTGAGCAGCACCTGTTGTATCTGGTCGGCATCGGCGAGCGCCTCCTTGAGTCCGGACTCGACCTGGACCTCGAAACGGACCCGCCGCTCGGCGGCGGGACCTTCGAGGACGCGCACGGCGCGCTCGACGATCTCGGGGAGGCGGCACGGCCCGAGCATCGGCTCGTTCGGCTGGCTCGCGCCCGAGAGCTCACGGAGGATTCTGTCCAGGCGGTCTATCTCGCCGGTGAGGAAACGCACGTTCTCTCGTTGTCCTTCGTCGTTCTCGAAGCGGCGAGCCAGATACTGGACCCCCGCGGCGATGCCGGCGAGCGGGTTTCGGATCTCGTGCGCGATCCCCGCGGTGAAGCGACCGAGGGCGGCGAGGCGGTCGAGCTGGCGGACGCGCTCCTCCATCTCCCGCAGCGGCGTGAGATCCACGAACGTCGCGATCGCCCCGAGCAGCCGGTCCGTCTCGTCCCGAAGGAGCGAGGTCGAGAGGCTCACGGGCACCCGCCGGCCGTCCGCGCGAAGGAGTTCCGCCTCGGCGCGAAGCATCTCGGTTCCGTCACGGAGCGTCTGCGAGAGCGGGTCCCGCTTCCCCTGCGGGGCGGGAAGGAGCCGCCATGCCGGTTTCCCAAGCGCCGCGGCCTCCTCGAAGCCGCTCAGCTTCTCGGCGACGCGGTTGACGGCAAGGACCCGGCCGGACAGGTCCACGGCGATGACGCCGCTGCCGACGCAGTCGAGCAGGTTCTCCCGGAACCGCTCGCTCCGCTGCAGGGCTCTGTACAGGATCGCGTTCTCCGCGAGCGCGGCGACCGAACCCGCGATGGACTCCAACGTGACGAGTTCGGCGCGCGTCACGGGTCTCGAAGGCTCGGACGACGCGGCGCCAAGGACGCCGATCACCTTGCCTCCGCCGCGCGCGCCCGTGAGCGGCACGACGGCGTAGGAGCTGATGGGCAACCCTTCATCCTCGGTCTCGAGGATCTCCTCCGGGGTGAGCGCCGGATCGAGCGCGGCGTCCGGCACGAGCGTCGAGTTCCCCGTCAGGAACGCGCGCGCGACGCCTCCGCCGCC
>JAGVPR010000153.1 GCA_020052115.1 Candidatus Eiseniibacteriota bacterium | reverse complement strand
CGCCGCCGCCGACGGCCGCGCCCGCGGAACAGGTTCTCGAGCGGCGGAGCCAGCAAGCCTGGATCGTCGCGGGATTCCCCGCGCCGCTTCCGGGCTCGCCGGACGAGGCGCCGTTCACGGTGCTGCGGTCCATTCTTAGCGGCTCGATGGGGAGCCGGCTTTTCTTCGAGCTTCGAGACAAGCGTTCACTCGCCTATCAGGTCGGGGGCCTCTATCGTGCTAACGTGCACGGGCCGTACTTCGCCGCCTTCATCGCGACGAAGGGGGCGCAGTACGTGGAGGCCCGCGACGGCCTCGTCGGCGAGGTACATCGGATCATCGAGGCGCCGCCGAGCGAGACGGAGATCCAGGACGCGCGCCAGTTCGTGCGCGGCGAATCTCTGCTCCGGCTCGAGCGAAACGAAGACCGCGCTCGGTTCTACGGAACGTCCGAAGCGCTGGGGCTCGGGCTCGAGTACGGCGAGCAGTTCCTTCGCGCGGTCGAGGCGGTGACCGCCGGCGACGTCACCCGCGTGGCGCGAGCGTATCTCACCGCGCCGGTCGTGGCGGCGATCGTGCCGGAAGGGACCGGCTCCTAGAAGACCGATGGAAGCGGTGAACCGCGGCGGCGCGGCCGCCGGATGGGAACACACGGAGGAAGAACCGGGCGATGGCTAGGATCCTGAGCGGCATGCGGCCTACGGGCCGCCTCCATCTCGGCAACTACACCGGCGCGCTCGAGAACTGGGTGCGTCTTCAGGCGTCGCACGACAGCTACCACATGGTGGCCGACTGGCACGCCCTGACGACCGGCTACGAGGACACGGCACTCCTGCGCGAAGACACGCGCGAGATGGTGACCGACTGGATCGCGGCGGGCATTGACCCGGTGAAAAGCCCGGTCTTCATTCAATCGCACATCCGCGAGCACGCTGAATTGCACTTGCTCTTCTCGATGGTCGTCACGAAGGCGCGCCTCGAGCGCAATCCGGCCCTCAAGGAGCAGCTCCGCGACCTGGGGCTCGACGAGAACGTGACGTACGGGCACCTGGGCTACCCGGTGCTCCAGGCGGCCGACATCCTCATGTACAAGGCGAACGCGGTGCCGGTGGGAGAGGACCAGGTGCCGCACGTGGAGCTGACGCGTGAGATCGCCCGGCGCTTCAATGCGCTCTATGGACCGATCTTCCCGGAGCCCGAGGCGCTCTTGACGAAGTTCGCGCGCCTGGTGGGCCTGGACGGAAACAGGATGTCGAAGTCGCTCGGGAACACGATCCTCATCTCGGATCCGCCCGAAGCGATCCAGGCGAAGGTGAAGACGGCTTACACCGATCCGAAGAAGATCCGGAAGAACGACCCGGGCCATCCGGAAGGATGCGTCGTGTTCGCGTATCACGGGAAGTTCAACGAGGCCGAGGTCGCCCAGATCGAACCCGACTGCCGAAGCGGCGCCATCGGCTGCGTGGACTGCAAGAAGAACCTCGCGACGAAGCTCGCGGACTCGCTCGCGCCGCTTCGCGAGCGCCGGGCGCAGATCCTCGCGCAGGACGGGTTCGTCGAGAGCGCCCTTGCCGACGGCGAGCGGCGCGCGCGCGCGGTGGCCGAGCAGACCATGTCGGAGGTCCGGGATGCCGTTCGACTCCCCTGACGAGCCGCAATTGCCGCAGGATACGGAGAGCAGCTCCGTCTTCACCGTGAAGCTGCCTCGCTTCGAGGGGCCCCTCGATCTGCTGCTCCATCTGATCAAGCGCGACGAGGTGGACATCTACGACATCCCGATCGCGCGCATCACGCAGGAGTACCTCGCGACCCTCGATCTCATGAAGGAACTCGACCTCGAGGTCGCGGGTGAGTTCCTGGTGATGGCAGCGACCCTCATCCGCATCAAGGTGCAGATGCTCCTGCCGCGGCCGGCGCTCGAGGAAGAAGAAGAACTGGATCCGCGCGAGGAGTTGGTGCGCCGGCTGCTCGAGTACCGCAAGTTCAAGGAGGCTGCGGAGCGTCTGAAGGAGCGCGAGGAAGACCGGCGCCGCATGTTCGAGCGCGGCGACGTGCCCGTGATCCCGGAGGACGGTGTTGCCCTCGTGGACGTGAGCCTCTTCGATCTGCTCGACGGGCTTCGCGACGTGCTCCGCCGGCTCTCGGAAGTGCCGGTGCACCAGGTGGAGCTGGACGAGGTCTCCATCGAGGAGATGATGGACCGGCTCCGCGGAGCGCTCGCAGCCGATGGGCGCGTGTTGTTCAAGGATCTCTTGAGCGGTGTCCGCAGCCGCCTCGAGGCGATCGTGACGTTCATGGCTCTCCTGGAGTTGATGCGTCTCGGCGAGGCCGAGGCGCGCCAGGAGGAGACGTTCGGGGACATATGGATCTTCAGGGGGTATGCGTTTGGAGCCGGTATCGGGGCCGAGCCTGAAGCAGATCGTTGAAGCGATCCTCTTCGCGTCGAACACGCCGGTCACGCTGAAGTCGCTGCGCGAGATCGTCAGCGGCGACGAGGCTCCGCGGCTCGCGGAGGTGATCGAGGAGCTGCAGCGCGAGTACGAGGCCGGGGATCGCGGCGTCCACATCGTCGCCCTGGCGGGCGGCTACCAGATCCTCTCGCGCGAGGAGTGCGCCGAGCCGGTCGAGAAGTATCTCAAGGCGCGCCGCAAGGCCCGTCTTTCTCGCGCCGCGCTCGAGACGCTCGCGATCATCGCGTATCGCCAGCCGGTGACCAAGGTCGAGATAGACAAGATCCGCGGCGTGGACGTGGGCGGAGTGGTCGGCACGCTGCTCGAGCGGCGTCTCATCGTCATCAAAGGTCGGGCCAAGGGAGTCGGATCGCCGCTTCTCTACGGGACGACGACGGACTTCCTCACGACGTTCGGCCTGAACCGGCTCGACGATCTCCCGCGTCTCGATGAGATGGAAGGAATCGTCGGCGATCAGGCGCGCGAAGCGCTCCTGGCCGCGCGCGAGGCGGCCGGCATCACCGCCGAGGATCTCGAACTTGCGGAACTCGGCGAGTCCGAGGATGGGGAACTGACGGAAATCGGCGCCGGCGATGGCGGCGGAACGATCGCCGCCGAGGATTCCAATGAGGACGAGCCGGAGTGATAAGGCTGACTCCTCGAAGATGACGCTGCCGCCCGAGAGCCTCGTCGCGCATCCGGTCTCCCGGGTTTCGGGAGAGACGGACGTTCCGGGCGACAAGTCGCTCTCACACCGCGCGCTCTTGCTCGGCGCCGTCGCGCGCGGGGAGACGCGGATCGTCGGCGCGAACGCCGGAGAGGATGTTGCGGCAACGGCGCGCGCGCTCACGGCGCTCGGAGCCCCGGTGCGCTCCTCGGGCTCAGGGCTTGTCGTCGAGGGACGCGGCGGCTGGCTCGAGGAGCCTGAGAACGTCCTCGACCTCGGCAACTCGGGCACGGCGATGCGCCTTCTGACGGGGCTCCTTTCGCCGCAGCCTTTCATGAGCATCCTCACGGGAGACGCCTCGCTTCGATCGCGGCCGATGGAACGGGTCGCGAAGCCGCTCCGGGAGATGGGCGCGGTGATCCTCACGCGCCGCGGCGGGCGTGCCCCGATCGTCGTCGCGGGCGCTCGGCTTCGTCCCATCGCCTACGAGATGCCCTCGCCGAGCGCGCAGGTCAAGAGCGCCATCCTTCTGGCCGCGCTCTTCACGCCCGGGCGCACGGAGGTGCGCGAGCCGATCCCTTCGCGCGATCACACGGAGCGACTCCTCGGGTGGTTCGGCGTCGAGGTGGACGCCTCGCCGGGGCGGGCGAGCCTCCAAGGTCCGCGCATTCCCCACGGCGCCGCCGTTGCCATACCCGGCGATCCATCGGCGGCGGCGTTCTTCGTCGTCGCGGGCGTGCTGGCGCGCGAAGGGGAAGTCGTCGTCCGCCGCGCGGGAACGAACCCGACACGAACAGGATTCCTGGATGTGCTCCGGCGCATGGGGGCCGATATCGAAGTGCGGCCGTGCGCGGAGGAGGGGCCGGAGCCGATGGCCGACCTCATCGCGCGACCGTCTTCGCTTCGCGGCACGGTGATCGAGCCGAGCGAGGTGCCGCGGCTCGTGGATGAGATCCCGATCCTCGCAGTGGCGGCCGCGTGCGCGGAGGGCACGACCGAGATCCGCGGCGCGGAAGATCTTCGGGTGAAGGAGTCGGACCGCCTGTCGGCGATGGCAGCGGGGCTTTCGGCCCTCGGGGTGGTTGTGGAGGAGCGCAGGGACGGTCTCACGATTCATGGCCGCGGGCCCGGATCGCTCACGGGGGGGGACGTGGAGAGTCGCGCGGACCATCGGCTGGCGATGAGCTTCCTCGTTGCGGGCCTCTCCGCCCGCGCTCCGGTGCGCGTTCACGGAACCCGCTGGATCGCCACATCGGATCCGGCGTTTCTCGAGAATCTCGAGCGCTTGGCGCCCGGCGCCGTCACGAGCACGGAGGGGGCGTGAGGGACATCGTCATCGCCATTGACGGCCCGGCGGCCTCCGGCAAGACGACGACGGCGCGTCTCGTGGCTGCGCGGCTCGGGTTTCTCTTCGTTGATACCGGCGCGATGTACCGCGCCCTGGCGCTCAAGTCGCTTCGCCGGGGGCTCGACGT
>JAGVPR010000145.1 GCA_020052115.1 Candidatus Eiseniibacteriota bacterium | reverse complement strand
GGCCTCCAGGCGCGTCACCACGAGGCGACGCGCCCACGCCGACGGGAAGAAGAAAGCGAGGGCGACGCCGGCGGCCACGGCCGCGACGGCCAGCGCTGCGACGACGACGAGCAGGGTCTTTCTCGACCGGTGACTCATGAGATCGGTCCCGTCCGCCGGGCGCCGGCTGGGATTAGACCGGCGGGGGAGGGCCTCCGACACGGGATCATGACCGTTTTCGCACCGGGCGGCAAGGCCGCCCCTCGACGCGTCCGGCCCGTGATGATATTGTGACGTCGTCGTCCTTCGAACCGATCTCCGCGTCCTCCAGGCGCGGAATCTCCAACTCCCCTTCGCGGGGAACGAATCCAAAGGAGCCTTGAGATGGCAAAGAAGATCCAGAAGAACGCGAACGTGCGGCTCATCAAGGAACTGAACAAGGCGCTGGGATGGGAACTGCGCGCTTCGGCGATGTACGCCCACTATGCGGCGTACGTGCAGGGCATCGAGAGCTCGCGTCTCGAGGAGCACTTCAACGAGGAGTCCGTCGAGTCCATGGGGCACGGCCGCACGGTCCGCGACATCATCGCGGAACTGGGCGAACTGGCCGTCACGGATCGCGACACCGCCCCGATCGTGCACACGCTCGACTCGCGCATGATGCTCGAGGAGGCGCTGAAGACCGAGAAGGGCGCCGCAGCGCAGTACGCGAAGATCATGCCGATGGTCAAGAATCAACCGCGCTTCATGCACGCTCTCATGCACATCCTGATGGACGAGCAGAGGGCGGTCGTCGAGGTGGAGCGGCTGCTCGCGCGCTAGCCGCCCCTTCCATGCTGAACATCCATGACGAAGGGCCGGTTCGGATCCTCGAGCTGGCCCATGGGACCGCGAACCCGATCGGTCCCGGCTTGATCGCGGCGCTGCGCCCGGCGCTGGCGGAGGTGATGGGATCCGCCGCTGTCCGTGGGCTGGTGCTCGCGAGCGCGAGCCGGCGGTTTTTCTCGATCGGATTCGACCTGCCGGCGATCCTCCCGCTCGAGAGGCCGGCGATGGCCGCGTTCTTCCAGGAGGCGAACGCTCTGTGGCGCGATCTCCTCTCGATGCCGAAACCGGTGGTGGCGGCGATCGAGAGGCACGCGGTCGCCGGGGGGTGCATCACGGCACTCTGCTGCGACCATCGGATCGTCGAGGAGGGGCGGGTCCTCGTGGGCGTCAACGAGATCAAGCTCGGCCTGCCGAACCCGCTCCTCGCCGACAGCGCGCTTCGCTCGCTCGTCGGCGGCCGGGCGGCGCGAGACGTGATCTCGATGGGGGAGTTCTACGATCCGCAGGCGGCCCGTGCGATCGGGCTCGTGGATACCGTCGTCCCGGAGGGGCAGTCGCGGTCGCAGGCGATGGAGCTTGCGGCCCGGCTCGGCGAGAGCGGTGCGTATGCCGCGATCAAGCGGATCCGTGTGGCGCCGATCCTCGAGGAGTACGACCGGCGGAGAGCGTTCGAGGACGAAGCGTTCCTCGACCTGTGGTTCTCCGGCGACACTCGCCGGCGGCTCCAGGAGGCGCTCTCCCGTTTCCCGGAACGTTGAGGACGGCTCTCCGCTTGCGTGCCGCGGCATCGAAGACTTAGGATCACGGGCGCGCGGCGTGGCCGCGCCACCATGGAGGACATATGACCCGCCCATTCGGATGGACCCTGGCTCTTGCTGTCGCGGCGTCGCTTTCGCTCTCGGCATGCGGGGGTCAGAACTACGAGAAGGCCGATTCCAAGCAGGAAGAGGTCAAGAGCCCCGCGGCGCATGAAGCGTCGCCGAGCGATCAGCATGCCCATGACCAGCCGGCGCAGACGGTCGGAGAAGCCAAGGACGGAGAGCTCCTCGCGGGCGGCTGCACCTGCAGCACCGACAAGGCCGGCTGCCGGTGCGGGCACTGCGTGGGGGCCGTTGACGAGTGCCACTGCAAGCACTGAGCCGGGCCCCGGTCCGGGAGTTGGTGGAAACCCCACGCGCGGTGCGGCGTGGGGTTTCTCCTATCGTGGTCTAGCGGCCCTGCGGCGCCGCGGTGGATGTGTCGGGGTGGGCGTGCATGACGGGCTTGACGCCGGCGCCGTGCTCGTACACGAGACGACCGCCGAAGATCGCCGTGCGCACGAGGAGCGTGAGACAGACCGCCGTCAGCACGGCGACCGCCACGAATGCGCCGCGGCTCCGCTCGCGTCGCGCGACGAGGCGAAGAAGCGTGGCGGCCCCCGCGATCCAGAGGGTGAAGAAGCCGAGCTTCTCGTGCGCCTCGAGCGGCTCGACGATGCCGGGCAGGTTCTTGACGGCGTCATGAGCCGCGTCGCCCGTCAGGACCGCCGCACCCGCGGCCGCCGTGCCGAGGGCGAGCAGGAGGAACGCACTGTCGTGGAGGCGCGGCCGTCTCGAGATCCACGCGATGCCGTCGAGCAGCGCGCTGGCGAGAAGCAGCGCGATGGGGAAGTGGATGACCATCGGGTGAAGCGGCATGAATGACTCCGCTGGTAGTCGCTCCGGCGAGCGGGAACGCGCCGGGCGATCCCCCTCGGCCGAGACGCCCGCCACTCTAGCGCGGCCCTCCTCGCACGGCAAGCGGCACGGCAGATGGAGCGCGGCGTCCCCGGCGCTTCTCGTCTTCTTGCTGGCACTGGCGGTGTACGCGAATACGCTCCCGAACGGTTTCGCGAGCGACGATCGCTGGATCATCGTCGGCAACACGGCCATCCAGGATCTGAGAAACATCCCGCGCTTCTTCACCGAGGATTACTGGCACGGCCTCTCGCAATCCAATCTGTACCGCCCCGTCTCCATCGCGAGCTTCGCCTTGACGTACGCCGTGGGCCGGCTTCATCCGGCCGCCTATCACGGCACGAATGCGCTCCTTCATGCGCTCTGCTCGGTGCTCGTGCTCTTGATCGCGCGCCGCCTGCGGCCCACGGGTGCCGCGGCCGCCGCAGCGGGTGTCGTCTTCGCGCTCCACCCGGTGCACACGGAGGCGGT
>JAGVPR010000367.1 GCA_020052115.1 Candidatus Eiseniibacteriota bacterium | reverse complement strand
CGCTTCGGCGCGGCCGCCAGGCGCCCGCGTGCGCATCGAGCCGATGAGCGTCATGCGGCGGAAGATCGCCGAGCACATGGTCGCCTCGCGGCGCACTTCCGCCCATGTCCACAGCGTCTTCGAGGTGGAGATGACGAAGGTGTCGGCGCTTCGCGACAAGCACAAGGACCACTGGATCGAGAGGCACAACACGAAGCTGACCTTCATGCCGTTCATCGTGAAGGCGTGCGCCGAGGCGCTCAAGGCGTTTCCGGTCGTCAACGCCTCGCTGGACGGCGAGAACATCGTCTATCACGAGGAAATCAACATCGGCATAGCCGTCGCGCTCGACTGGGGTCTCATCGTGCCGGTCGTGCGAAACGTGGAGGAGAAGAGCCTTCTCGGCATCGCGCGCGCCATCGCCGACCTCGCGGAGAGGGCGCGCATGAAGAAGCTGGTGCCCGACGAGGTGCACGGTGGGACCTTCTCCATCACGAACCCCGGCGCCTTCGGCGGTCAATTCGGGCTTCCGATCATCAGCCAGCCGCAGGTGGCGATCCTCGGCGTTGGGACGATCGAGAAGCGCGCCGTCGTACGTGATGACGCCATCGCGATCCGCCCGATGTGCTTCCTCTCGCTGGGCTACGACCACCGTCTCGTGGACGGCGCCGTCGCGGACCAGTTCCTCGCCTTGGTCAAGCGGACGCTCGAGGAAGGGAGATTCGGCGGCCTTGAGTGAAGGGCGCAAAGCCGCGGCCCGCGCCGTGAGGATCTACCGCCTGGGCCTTGTCGAGTACGACGCGGGGCTCAGGCTTCAGGAGATCTATCACGCCGCGCGCGTCGCCCGGCAGGCGCCGGACGCGCTCTTCCTGCTCTCGCACCCTCCCGTGGTGACGCTGGGACGCGGCGCGGACCGCCGCCATGTCCTGGTGCCGGAGGAGGACCTGCGCCGCGGCGGCATCCTTCTCTTCGAGACCGGCCGCGGGGGCGACGTGACGTTTCACGGCCCGTCGCAGCTCATCGGGTATCCGATCATGGATCTCAGGCCGGATCGGATGGACGTCGGCCGGTACCTGCGTGACCTCGAAGAGGTCTTGATCCTCGCGCTCGGCGATCTCGGAGTCGAGGGCCGGCGCGATCCGGGCGCGACCGGCGTTTGGGTAGGGGACGAGAAGGTGGCCGCCATCGGCGTGCGCGTCGCGCGCTGGGTCACGAGCCACGGCTTCGCCCTCAACGTGGGACGGGATCTCGAGGGATTCCGCGCGATCGTTCCCTGCGGCCTCCAGGGCCGCGGCGTCACATCGCTCTCGCTCCTTCTCGGCCGTGAGGTGAGCTTCGCGGAGGCGGACGAAGCGGTGAGCGTGCGTTTCTGCGAGGTCTTCGGCCGGAGCGCCGAGGCCGCCGGTGTGGCGCGCGAGTCGGCCCAGGTTTGGATCTCGCGCGGCGAGCGGGAACGCCGGCGTTTTCTACTTCTTCACCGCGCGGAAGCGCGCGGGGCGATCTGGCAGCCGGTCACCGGAAGCCGCGAGGGAGGCGAGAGCCTCGAGCAGTGCGCGCGGCGCGAGGTGATGGAGGAGACCGGCTTCACGCTCGGGGGCGTGGCGGATCTCGACTACGCGCAGACTTTCGCCGTGGATCCGCGCTTCATCGGAGCGCCCGTGCCGGAGTTCACGCTGAACCGTGAATACGCTTTCGCCGCGGAGGCTCCGGGGTCGAGCGAGCCGCGTCTCGATCCGAAGGAGCACGATGCCGCGCACTGGGCGACGGCGGAAGAGGCCTTGCGGATGGTATTCTTCGAAGCGAATCGCGTGAGTTTGAGGCGTGTGATATCCGGCGCGATCGAGCGGTGCGCGCCGCTGGAAGGGTAGGAGCGTGGCGACCAGGGTTCCGATCAGGCGGCCTGAGTGGCTCAAGATCAGGCTGGAATCAACGGAGACGCTCGTCCAGGTCCGCGACACGATGCGCGGGCTGCGGCTTCACACCGTCTGCGAAGAGGCGCGCTGCCCGAACCTCCACGAGTGCTGGTCCGCGGGCACGGCGACGTTCATGATCCTCGGCGACGTCTGCACCCGCCATTGCGGCTTCTGCTCCGTGGGCAAGGGCGCGCCGGGAACGCTCGATCCCGAAGAGCCGCGCCATGTGGCCGAAGCGGTGCGCGACCTCAAGATCCGCCACGCCGTCATCACCTCCGTGAACCGCGACGATCTCCCGGACGGGGGCGCCGGCCACTTCGCCGAGACGCTCGCCTGGACGCGCAAGCTCTGCCCCGAGGTCACGATCGAGGTCTTGATCCCCGACTTCATGGGCGATTGGTCGGCGCTCGGCACCGTCCTTCTGGCGCGGCCCGAGGTGCTCAACCACAACATCGAGACGGTTCCGCGGCTCTATCGGAGCGTGCGCCCCATCGCCGTGTACGACCGCAGCCTCGAGCTGCTGAGCCGCTCGGCTTCATGGCACTCGCCGGAGTACCCCGTGCTCACGAAATCCGGTTTGATGGTCGGGCTCGGGGAGACACGCGAAGAGGTGCTCGAGGTTCTCGGCGATCTCAAGCGCAGCCGCGTGGACATCGTCACGATCGGCCAGTACCTGAACCCGACGTCGCGACACATCCCGGTGGCGCGCTTCGTCACGCCCGCCGAGTTCGAGGACTACCGGCGGCTCGCCAGCGAACTGGGCTTCCTGCGATGCGAGGCGGGACCTCTCGTCCGGTCCTCCTACCACGCCGAGCGCGCCGTCGCGAAGGACGGTTCGCCCTGAAGATTCGCGCTGCCGTCATCACGCGGTAGTGCGCTACCTCACTTTCGCCGGCAGGATCACCATCGTGATCCCGCGCCACTGGAGCCTCTTCTGCACCGCGATCGCGGTCTCGTTATGCAGGATCGGCTGGTACCAGCGTTCGCGCCGGAAGATGATCTTGCCCGCGAAGATGATGGTCTTCGGGAACTCGCGCGCCGTGTCGGCGCAGAGTTTCTCCGCCTCATCCACGGCGTCCGTTCCGATGCCGTAGCGTGAGCCCGCCGCCACACCCAGGCTTCCGGCCAGGTCCACATAGCGCTTCAACATCCCCTCCGTCCGCTCTCGCAGCTTGTCAATGGCGTCCTCGCCCTTGAACTCCCCCGAATCCACCACGCCGACCGAGAGGAAGATCAGGTTGGAGAAATGCCCCGGGAACGCGCGGAAGATATTGAGCACCGTGTGGATCCCGAGCCCGCCGTAGCCGCCCACGAGCACCGCCGCCGTCGGCTTGGTCGGGTCGAGTTCCACGGGTTTCGCATCCGGCGCCGGCGGGATGTCGCCCAGCTCGGCATAAAGCTGCTGCAGCTTGGCTCCCACGAGGCGGTAGTGCCGGCGGACACGGACGCAGAAGAGCACGAGGGCGGTCGTGACCAGGAGCGTGATCCAGCCGCCCTCTCGGAACTTGGTGACCGTCGTCAGCACGAGAATCATGATGCAGAGCAGGAAGCCGCCCGCGAACAGCGCCTCGCGGCGCTTCCAGTGAGCTCTCTCCCTGCGGCTTCGCCACGTGGCGCGGGCCATCGCGAAGAGGGAAAGGGAGAATGTCAGGAAGACGTTGATGCTGTACATGACCACCAGGTGCCGTACGTCGCCGCCGGTGTAGAGGAGTGTCGCCAGCGCGGCGATCCCCATGACGGCGATCCCGTTCTGGGTGGTGAGCCGTTCCGAGAGTGCTGCGAACCGGTGCGGCATCCAGGAATCCACCGCCATGTTCCCGAGCACGCGGGGCCCGTCAATGAACCCCGCCTGCGCCCCGACGATGAGAAGCGCACCCTCCGAGACGAGTGTCACGATGACGAACACGAGACCGAGATGGCTGGCGCTCGCGAAACGCTCCGCGAGCACGGCGTTCAGCGTCTTGCCCGGCACGTGCTCGACATTCCACAAGAGATAGAGGAGGAGCAGGCCCCCCGCGGTGATCGCAAGCGATGCCGCCATATAGCTCATCGTGCGCTTGCCGGTGTGCACGCGCGGCTCGCGCATGATCGGAAGCCCGTTCGAGACCGCTTCCAGACCCGTGTACGTTCCGCCTCCGAGCGAATAGGCGCGCACGAAGAGGACGAAGATCCCGCCCCATCCGAGCGTCTGGAGCCCCGTGCGAAAGCCCTGGTGGATGCCGGACGCGGTCGTCCCGATCTGCGGCAGGTGCAGCAACAATCCGCCGATGAGCAGTGCGGCGTGGGTGGCCAGGAAGATCATGAAGATCGGCAGCATCGCGAGGACCGATTCCTTCACGCCGCGGATGTTGATTGTCGTCAACCCCACGATCAGGACCGCTTCGGCCGGGACCTTCGCGCCATGCCACTCCGGCGGGAGGAAGCTGAAGAGCGCGTCGCCTGCGGCCGCGATGGAGACGGCGATCGTCAGCACGTAGTCCACGAGGAGCGCCGAACCGCTGACGACGCCCGCGCGTTCGCCGAGGAGCTTCGTCGCGACGACGTAGCCGCCGCCCCCGTGCGGGAAGTCCTCGATGATGCGGCTGTACGCCGAGGCGATGATGAACACCGTCACGGCGATCATTCCCGACAGCGCGACCGCCAGGAACGTGTGCTCTCCCAGGGTGCGAAACGCTTCCTCGGGTCCGTAGCACGAAGACGAGAGCCCGTCCGCCCCGAGACCCACCCAGGCCAGGAACGGAATTAGAGCGAGTCGGTGGAAGATGGATCGGTCCGCGAGATCGCGCGGGTGGCCGAAGAGGAAGCGGCGGATGCGCGAGGGCAGCGGGGGAGGTTCGGGAGGAGGTTGGTTTTCCTCGGCGCCGTTTCCCTGTGGCGTGTCGGCCATGGCGGTCCCCCTGATTCTGGATGGAGGATGGCCAGCGGGCGGCCGCCCGGGTCTCCTCGTTCGCCTGCGGGGTTAGCTGACGGGCTCGGGCCGAAGAGCGCGCCCTACGTCAAAGACGATTCGCCCCTGCTGACCGGTTCCCCCGTTCCCGCACCGCGCGGGATTCGGCGTCAATAGGCGTGACGAATACTCCGTTCGCCCGCCGCTGTCAAGGGTCGCTCCGGACGGGGTTCAGCGCCGAAAGCGCCAGAGAAGCCGCACCGCGGTGACGATCAGAGCGCCCGCGCCCACGAAGAGCGCCGCGCGTTTCACGCTCATCGGCGGCGCTTCGAGAAGGAGCGGTTCGGCTTCGTGGACGGAGGTCCCGCGATTCGGCGACTCGGGAGTCGCGAGCATTTCGCGCAGGGCGCGCGCCTCTTCCGACAGCGCAGTCGGTCGCGCTCCGGGATCCGGCGAGAGGAGCGCGAGCAGAAGGTGCGGGAACAGCGGCGGGATGCCCCCGGGAAGGTGGCTCGTGTCCGGGGGCCGCGCCGGCGGTTCGCCCGTGAGGGCCTCCCAGAGGACGGCGCCGAGGGCGTAAGTGTCAACGCGGCGATCGGTGTGCTCACCGCTCGCTTGCTCGGGAGCGAGATAGGGCGTCCCCGAGGTGCTGGTGTCATGGACGCCGGGCGCGCTCTCGGAGGCGCAGGCAAGGCCGAACCCCCCGAGGCGCACGGCCCGCTCCGGTCCGACGAGGTACACGTGGTCCGGTCCGAGGCCGCGGTGCACGACTCCGCGGGCGTGCGCGCGCGCCAGGATCGACCAGGCTTTTGCCTGGCCCTTGACTATATCAAAGCGATTCAAAGCGGATCCATTTCACCGGGTCGAGCGACTCCCGGCCCTTGCGCAGTTCGAACCTGATCGACCCGTCGGTGTCGGCCTTG
>JAGVPR010000374.1 GCA_020052115.1 Candidatus Eiseniibacteriota bacterium | reverse complement strand
GCGAAGCCGGGGCTTCGCAGCGACCAGCCTCTCGTGTCCATCGGGGCGATCCGCGCGTTCAAGGGCGGCACCAACTGGTGGGCGGCCCGCTACGCCCGCGAGGCGGCCGACCGCAGCTTGTTCAGTCCGTGCGCCGCGCCGGAGGATTCGCTCTTCACGGTCGCGATCACGTACCCGAACTGCGCCGTCTTCCTCGACGAGAGCGGGACACAGCGGGCATTCCTCGCGACGCACTCGACGGATGAGAGGATGATGTGGACCAGCGAGGACGGGCGCGTGCTCTGCACGTACGGGCCAGGCTCCAAAGGGAGCCCATCCACGGTTGACCTGCGCATCGGCACGTGGCGAGGCAGACAGCTCTTGAGCCTCGACGGATTCCGCGCGGGCGATTTCTTCCTCGGCTCCTCGGGGGGATTCGTCCATCTCACGTCGCGCTCTGCCGACAGGGATCGGATCGAAGGCGCTCCGAGGAACGTTTTGACCGCCCTCACCTTCTACGACTACGGCGGTCGCGTGCTGGGGCGGGACTCCACCGGTGTCGCCCTCGAAGACCGTTCGTGGCGCGCGTCTCACTCGCCGGACGGCCGGCACTTCGCCCTCGCCGGCTCATGGGTGGTCGCGGAGGGCACCGGGGATTCACTCGCGCTCTTCGATGCGCGGAGCGGCCGCAGGCTGTGGAGCCGGCCGCTCGGAGGCCGGCCGGAGCGGGTGCGGCTCACGCCGGATGCGAAGCGCCTCGTCCTAGTCGCCGCGCTCGATGATTCGACGCACAGGATCTCGGTGCTCGCGGGCGAGGACGGGCGGGCGCTCGTCGAGCAGGAAGTGCGCGGGGGCGCGACGGAGGATCTGGTGCTCTCCTGCGACGGGAAGCTGGCGTTCGTAGCGGGCCTCGGCTACCGGGCCCTGGTGGACGCGCGCGGCGGCCGGATTCTGTACGCGCTCACAGACCCGACATCGCAGCTCCGCAAGGCATCGCTCAGCAACACGGGGGAGGCGATCGCCGTGAACGTGCGCCCCGAGATCACCGACCGTCAGCTGGAAGTCGTGCTCTACCTGTCGGACGGACGGCCGTTCTGGAGCACGCCGTCGGAGGCCTCGGCGCCCGGGACCGACGTATGGATCTCCCCCGACGGCCGCCGCCTCTTCCTCCGCGCCCTCAGCACGCTCGAGATCTACGAATAGCCGTCCCGCGGCCGTGGGCCGCGGCGGCCCCCATCAGAACCGCAGCGCCGTCGTGACGTAGACGCGGTCGATGTCCTGGCTCTCGCTCACGCGGATCTCGGTCGAGCCGATCGGGGCGTCGGGGACCATCTGCACCGCGGACCGCTCGTAGCTCCCGTGAACGTACGCCACGTCCACCGTCAAGACGTCCTCGAACAGCGCCCCCACGCCCAGCGTGAAGAAGCGGCGATCCGGATCGAATGTCGCCTCACGGTTCGCGCCCCCGAAGACGTCGGTGAGCACCAGCCGGTAGGCGAGCGGCTCGGTGTAGAAGCCGGCGCGGAAACGCACGGGGTAGAAGGGCAGCACGTACTCGGCACCGAGGTGGATCTCCGCGGCGCCGCCGTAGGCATCCGTCCGCACGACGCGGCTCGCCGTGCTGCTCAGCGGCTCGGTGTATTCGTATCTCACCGGTCCCGCGTATCGAAGCTGTGTCCAGTCGGTGTAGCGGATGTCCGCCGCCATGAGGAAGTTCGGCGGGGTCACCGCGACGCCCACGCCGAAGGAGAACGGAAGCTCCACCTCATCCTTGAAGGAGAACTCGTCGAAGGCGTCGTAGCTGTTCTCCGTCGAGTCGCGGTCTGTGTAGCTCTCCTGGAAGATCTCGCTCCCGTCAATATCTATCGTCTGCGGGAACTGCACCTGGAACCCGAGGCGGGCGAGCGGCCCGAGGCGGACCAGCGAGCCGAAGGAGCCGGTCCAGCCGGAGATGTCGCTGTTGGTCTGCGCTGAAGACACGTCGTCGTAATTGGGATCGGTGTACACGAAGTCGCGCTGCCGGTCGGTCGAACCGGAGATGTAGCTCAGGACGCCGCCGATCGAGATGTTCGGCGACACGTCCACGGCCATGGCGGCGCTCCATGTGTCGAGCGAGCCTTCCTCGATGATCGATTCCGTTTCCTGAGAGTCGTAGGGAGGAAGTGATCCCTGCCTCAAGTAGTCCGAGTTCAGGTTGGTGCGCCGGTTGAACGCCCCCGCGATGACGAGGCTGCCGCGATAGGTCGGGAACGGATACGCGAAGCCGATCGAGTTCAGGTGCGTGTTCCGCAGAGCCACGTCGCTCGAAGTCCCGGAAAGGGTGACGTTCTGGTCTCGCCGGTCGAAGGTGAGCGTGCCGGCCGCCTCTATCCGGCGGATCTGCGCGAGGCCGGCTGGGTTGTAGTAGATCGCGCTCAGATCCTCGACGACCGCGATGTGCGCGCCGCCCATGCCGAGGGCGCGAGCGCCGAACCCCATCGTCGTCGTGAACGGGATCTCCACCGGAGGAGATGAGACGTCTTGCGCCGCGGCCGCGCCGGAGAGCGACGCGACCAGGATCATGACGAAAGGCAGATGAGCGCCCCGCATCTTATCGGCCCCCTTTCGAGCTGCCCCTAACCCACGCATGCCGTCCTTCCTTCTCCTTCTCCTGCTTCTGCTCGGCCGGCTTCGGTTCATCCTTCGCCCCACCCGTCACGGGCGCCGGGGGAAGGGGAGCGACTGCCGGCGGAGCATCACCGCGCCCGGCCGGCGGCCGCGTCCACGCATGCCGCCCGCCGGTCTCCACCGGCTGAGTCTCGCCACTCGGCTGGTCGTTGTACCAGTAGTCGGAGTACCACCATGGCCGCGCGTAGTACGGATACCAGCGCTGCGGATAGTAGTCGTAGTAGTACACGTTGAATGGATCTTGGAAGTGAGCCGCGTCCGCCCCGGCGTGGCAGTCGTAGCATTCACGCCTGGTCCCGCTCTCCTCGTTCACGAGATCCTGGGAACGGGGATGCTGCAGCACGGTGTAGCACCCGGCACCGAGGAATGACGCGAGAAGGGAGGCGACGAGGAGCGCCGTCAGAACTCTTTTCGACATGATGTCCTCCTGCGCCCAAGCCGCGGATCGGGCAGGCGCGAGCCTTTCACCGCGAGTATATCGGTCTCTTTCCTCCAGTGTCAAAGCCCCGGCTTCCTTGAGGGCCGGACGACGCGCGTGATACGATGACCGGGATGCCGCTCTCAACCCGTCGTTTTCCCGAAGCGCGCGCCGCCTTTGCGGCGACCGCTCTCATCCTCCTGCTCCTCACCGAGCCGGCTGCCCCGCAGTCCATCGCCGACCCCGAGTCCGGCGGACCTCTGCTGCCCGCGGCGCCGGAGACCACGCAGTCCCGTGTCGAGGCGGAGGCGCTGACTCATTTCAGCCTCGGCACCGTCGCCGAGGTCTCTTCCGAATTCGAGGCGGCCCGCGCCGAATTCGAGCAGGCCTTCGCGCTGGATCCCCAGTCGGCGACGATCGCCTACCACCTGGCCGTCTGCACCTACCATCTCGGACGGCACGAGGAAGCTCTCTCGTGGACGCGGAAGGCCATCGACCTCGGCTGCACGGAGCCGGATGTCCACTGGATCGCAGGAAACTGCCTTCTCGCGCTCCAGAAGCCGGTGGACGCGGTGATGGCATTCGAGCAGGCGGCGCGCCTGGGACCGCGCGAGAGCCGCTACCATCTCGCCCTCGGAAACACGCTCGAAGGTCTTGGCAAGCTCTCCGAAGCCACCGCCGAGTTCGAGCGCGCGATCGAGGAAGGCGGCGAGGAGACGCTCTACGCGCGCTACCGGCTCGCGACCGTCCAGCTGCACGCCGGCAACGCGGCGGCGGCAGTCGCCGGGTACGAAGCGCTGGATCGCGAACGCCCCGATCTGCCGGGGGTTCTCGAGGGGCTGGC
>JAGVPR010000052.1 GCA_020052115.1 Candidatus Eiseniibacteriota bacterium | reverse complement strand
TGCCGGACCGTCTCGGTCGGGGGGCGCGCGGCAGCACGCGGGTATTTCGATACGAGTCCGCTCCGATAAGCCGCGCAGTGCGATGACACGGGACAGGCCCCGCAACTCGCGGACGCCGGGGTGCACACTCGCGCCCCCAGCTCCATGAGCGCCTGGTTATGCTCGCCCGCCCCCCGTGCCGGCACGAGCGCCTCGGCCACAGTCCAGAGCCGGTTTGCTGCCGGCGAACGGCGAGGATCCCCGCCCAGGGCGAAGAGCCGGGAGAGCACCCGGGCGACGTTCCCGTCGAGAACCGGCAGCGGCACGCCGTAGGCGATCGAGAGGACCGCGCCCGCGGTCGTGCGCCCGATTCCTGGAAGTGCCCGGACCGCGTCCTCCTCCGCCGGCACCCGTCCGCCATGGTCTCGCAGGATCAACTGTGCAGCAGAGCGGAGGTTTCGAGCGCGCCCATAGTAGCCGAGGCCGGACCATGACGAGAGCACCTCATCCTCCGATGCCCTTGCGAGCGCCTCGACGTCCGGGAAGCGGATCAGGAATCGCTCGTAGAACGGCTCGGCGGTGCGGACGGTCGTCTGCTGCAACATCACCTCCGACACCAGGATGGCGTACGGGTCGCGCGTGCGCCGCCAGGGAAGATCGCGACGGTGGCGCCGGTACCAACGGCGCAAGCGCAGCCTGATCTCTGCGGCGGCGGCCGGATCCTTCGCGCTCATCAGCGATTCGTCGAGCGGCCGGCGGCGAAGGACCTCGACGCCACGAAGAGGGCGGCGCCGGTCCCGAGGACGTAAGGAGGCCAAGCGAATCCTCCGGGCGAGTTACCGGTCAGGGCGGCCGCTGAATCGAAGAGGAAGCTGCCGATGACGAGCATGCCGGAGCCGATGAGCGCCGCCCAGGCTCTCTTCCCGATTCTCGGTTCCAACCCCCGGGCCTGGAGATGCCACACGGCCAGGGCGCCGGCTACCAGCAGCAGCGAGATGAAGGCCGGTGCCCACACCGGTGCGACCCACGGCGCTGGGATCAGGAAGAGGATATCCCAGGTGCCGAGCGACTCCGGCCAGCCGATGGTCGCCCGGAGTCCCGCGTAATAAGCGATGTCCCAGAGCCCGAAGATGTACATGAAGGCAGCGAAGCGGTCCCAGCCCCTCTTCCCGGCGAGCATCGCCACGGAGAGGATCATCATGAGCGTGGCCGCTTCTCGGGCGATCTCGACGCGCGACAGGGCGTCCGCCGGCGCGACGAGCGGAAACCGGAAGCCCCCGGGAAAGTAGACCCGCCTCAAGTAGACCACCACGACGGCTTCTAGGAAGCCCATGGCCATCGCATAAAGACTAAGGAATGTTATCTTCGTTCGCATTTGAATTCGTTTATGTATCGCCGCCGCTGAGGTGGATCTTGGGCAGGATGAATGGTCCTCGAAAACCGAGATCCGCTCCCGACCGACGCTTCTGCAAGTACCGGCCAGGGTACCTCCGATCTTCCGGAAAGACAATGTGTCACTGCGCGATGGCCATCATGGCCCACATGTCATCATGTCACGCCTGGACTTGCTCGACGGATCGGCGTGGTCGCGAACGCCGGCGGATAGTGTACTATCACATCGGGAGTTGCCGTCGCGGGACCTCTCGAGATGTTCGCCTGAGGGGTGGTCCGGCGTGGCCCGGTTCTTGTTTCGCGGGTTGTCAGGAGGCCTAGGTTCAAGGGATGGTCGGCCTCTGGGAGGAGGATCGGGTGGTCAGCGAAGAAATGGGCGTGCGTGTGGCGGCCGGGGCAGAGCCGGCGGCCCCTTATGTCGAAGTCTCTCCTGATCTCTGCAAGGGTTGCTCGCTCTGCGTGGTTTTCTGCCCGCCCAAGGTGCTATCCCTGTCGTCGCAGATCAACACGCAGGGGTACCATCCCGCGACGTACTCCGGCTCCGGATGCACGGGATGCGGCCTCTGTTTCTATGCCTGCCCGGAGCCAGGCTCTATCCGTGTCGTGAAGAAGGGATGAGCCGATGACGCCCGACAAGCTTCGGACAGAACGCGAACTCATCAAGGGTAACGAGGCGGCCGTGAAGGCGGCCGTTCTTGCAGGATGCCGGTCCTTCTTCGGTTATCCGATCACGCCCGCAAGCGAGATAGCCCATGCGGCCGCGGATTACCTCCCGCTGGTCGGCGGTACGTTCCTGCAGGCCGAGAGCGAGATCGGCGCCATCAACATGTGCTACGGCGCCGCAGCTTCGGGGGTGCGCTGCATGACGGCCTCCTCGAGCCCGGGCATCAGCCTCAAGCAGGAGGGAATTTCCTACGCGGCCGGGGCGGAGCTTCCCATCGTCATCGTGGACATCATGCGCGGGGGGCCGGGGCTCGGGAATATCGCCCCCGAGCAGTCGGACTACAACCAGATGGTCAAGGGCGGGGGCCACGGCAACTACCACCTGATCGTGCTCGCGCCGAACTCGGCGCAGGAGATGTGCGATCTGACCTTTCAGGCGTTCGACATCGCGGACAGGTACCGCTGCCCGGTCTGCATCCTGGCCGACGGTTTCATCGGGCAGATGATGGAGCCGGTCGCCTTCCCCGCGCCCGCCTTTCCGAAGAGCGAGAAAGACTGGGCCGTGCGGGGGGACGCCGAAACGACCAAGAACTTCGTGACCTCGATTGACTTGGAGCCGGAAGCCCTGGAGAAGCACATCCTGCACCTCGAGTCGAAATACGCGGAGGCAGCCAGGAACGAGCTTCGGTGGGAGGAGTACAGGCTCGATGACGCCGAGTACGTCCTCATCGGTTACGGAATCGTCTCGCGCATCCTCCGCACGGTTGTCGAGAAGGCCCGGGCAGAGGGGCAGCGGGTCGGGATGCTCCGGCCGATCTCGTTGTGGCCGTTCCCTTCAGCCGTGATCGAGGGGCTCACGCGCCGCGTGAAGGGCTTCCTCGTCGTCGAGTTGAGCAACGGTCAGATGGTGGATGACGTTCGCCTTGCCGTGGGGCGGCAAGTGCCGGTGCATCTCTACACCCGGTGCGGCGGCATGGTGATGACCACGAAAGAGGTGTTTGACAAGGTCCAGGAGTGGGTCGCGGAGGCGCAAAATGAAGGTGCTCGAGAAGCCGCGCAGCTTCTACCAAAGATTTGATCGCAAGCCCGGCGCGCATCCGTATACGACCCATTACTGTCCGGGGTGCGGGCACGGCGTTCTTCACAAGCTGATCGCTGAGGCCGTGGATGAGCTGGGCATTCGTGACCGGACGATCTTCGTCTCTCCTGTCGGCTGCTCCGTGTTCGCGTATTACTACTTCGACGTCGGGAACATCCAGGTGGCGCACGGCCGCTGTCCGGCCGCCGCCACAGGCATCAAGCGTTCGCGTCCGGACTCGATCGTCATCGGCTACCAGGGCGACGGCGATCTCGCGGCGATCGGCGGCAACGAGATCCTCCATGCGGCCAACCGCGGTGAGGACATCTCGGTCTTCTTCGTCAACAATGCCATCTACGGGATGACGGGAGGTCAGATGGCGCCGACGACGCTCGAGGGGATGCGCACGACAACCACGCCTCGCGGCCGGACGATTCTCAACGAGGGCTACCCCCTGAAGATGTGCGAGCTGCTCTCCTCGCTCCCGGCGCCTGTCTACATCGAGCGCACCATGATGACCGACGGGAAGCATCTCATGCGGACCCGTCGGGCGGTGATGAAGGCGCTCCAGTGCCAGGTGGAGGGTAAGGGGTTCACTTTCGTCGAGGTTTTGTCGCAGTGTCCGACCGGCTGGAAGATGGACCCCGCCCTGTCGCTCAAGTGGATCGAGGAGAACCTGGCCAAGGCGTTCCCGCTCGGCGTCTACCGCGATGAGGTCAAGGACCGTGAGCCTCACAAGCGCCGCACCTGGATCCCGTCGGACGAGGACGTGCTCAAGGAGCTGGAGCTGACCCTGAACCTCGGCGCCGAGAGCGGCGACGGCCACGCGAGGCTGGTCAAGGGCCCCATTCGTTTCAAGTTCGCGGGATTCGGCGGGCAGGGGCTCATGCTTCTGGGCGAAGTCGTGGCGGACGCGGGGATGCGGGCCGGCAATCATGTCACCTGGCTGCCGTCGTACGGCCCGGAGATGCGGGGCGGCACTGCGAACTGCCACGTGGTCGTGAGCAACGATCCGATCGGGTCGCCGGTCGTCGGCGAGTGCGACCAGCTCCTCGCGATGAACCGGCCGTCCCTCGCGAAGTTCGAAGCGACGGTCGCGCCGGGCGGCTCCATCATCTACGACAGCTCTCTGATCGAAACGCCGCCGACGCGGACGGACGTGAAGGCCATCCCGCTGCCGGCGACCGAGATCGCCGACCAGATCGGCTCGACCAAGGTGGCCAACATGGTGATGCTCGGCGGCCTGATGGCGCATCTCGGGTTCCCCGGGGACGAGGAAACCCGGGAGACGCTGATGTCGCGCGTGACGCGCCGGGAGCTGCTGGAGAAGAACTTCGCCGCGATCGAAGCGGGCAAGGACCAGGTACAGCGGCTGGGCGGCCGGTAGCATCCGGCGCCCGCGCGGCGCCGGGTCCGGAGGTTCACCGGGCGGGTGAGCTTCCGGACATTTTTTGTTACATGAATCTCACTTTACGCTCACCCGCTCCACGTACTTGCCCTCGGTGGTGTCCACACGTATGACCTCGCCCTCTACGATGAAATCGGGCACCTGGACCTCGAGTCCGGTCTCGAGCGTGGCGGCCTTCATGATGTTCGTCACCGCGGCGCGCCGGAGCCGCGGCTCGGTGCGGATCACGGCGAGATCAACGGTGGCGGGCAGCTCGATCCCCACGGCCTGGCCTTCGTAGAAATCCACCTGGATGCGCTGGTTCGGCTTCAGGTAGCGCACAACGTCCCCGAGCAGATCGTCATTGAAAGCCACCTGCTCGTAGCTCTCGGTGTTCATGAAGTGATGCTCGCCGGCCCCGGAGTACAGGTATTCCATCTCGTTCGTGTCCATGCGGGCCTTCTCGACCTTCTCCTCGGATCGGAAGCGGTATTCGGTCTGCGAGCCCGATCGGATGTTGCGGAGCTTCGTCTGCACCATGCCGCGCCAGTTTCCCGGCGTAATGTGTAGGACGCTCATGACCCGCCACAGGTCATCGTTCCACTTGATGATCGTTCCCACTCTCAATTGCGTTGCGGAAATCATGTGACTCTCCCATGAGGGCGCGGCCCCGGCCCCGGAGTCTCTGGGTGCCGGTGAATGAAGGAGGCCTCACCGCGGGTCCAGCCGCAGCGACAACAGCCCCCTAGTAAACGCCATCAACGGCCTTCTGTCAATCGCGCGACTACTGATGACGGAACGATGGCGCCCGCATCGCGTTCGCCAAGGATGCGCCCTTGCGTTTCACGTGAAACAGGGCCCAGGGGCAAGCCGGCAGGTGTTATCAAAATAACGCGTTACGGCATCCGAGAGCGTCGCGAAGGCGGGGAGCGCGTTCCGGCTCCGCGGCTTCGCGGTGGGGGCTGCCGCCTAACATGTTGTGTAGTATCACGTTGCCGAATCGTCCAACACGCGCTTTTCCCGTTGACACGGAGACATGACGAACTTAGGTTGGTGGGCGTACCCGCGTCTTGATGTACCGCGTTGCAAATCAACAGGATGGGCCGCGCCTGTAGCGGCGGCGGAGGGGCCTGATGGGCCGGGTCATCGCCATCGCGAATCAAAAAGGCGGCGTGGGCAAGACCACGACTGCCATCAACTTGGGGGCGGCGTTGGCGATGGAGGGCCGCACGGTGCTCCTCCTGGACTCGGATCCCCAGGGCAACGCCTCGAGCGGCTTCGGAGTCCAGGGTGACGGGCAGGCCACCACGATCTACGAGGTCCTGGTCGGCGAGCAGCCGATGGAAGCGGCGATCGTTCGGGGCACGGTCGAGCACCTCGACGTCGTGCCATCGGCCCAGCGGCTCGTCGGCGCCGAAATCGAGCTGACGAGCGTGATCGCCCGGGAGACGCGCCTGCTGAAGAGCCTGGCGCCCATTCGCGACCGCTATGACTACGTCTTGATTGACTGCCCCCCTTCCCTCGGGCTCCTGACCATCAACGCCCTCACGGCCGCCGATTCGGTCATCATCCCGATCCAGTGTGAGTACTACGCCTTGGAAGGGCTCACGCAGCTACTCAATGCCGTTCGTCTCGTGCAGCAGAACCTCAACCGGGATCTCCGGATCGAAGGCGTCCTGCTGACGATGTACGATTCACGGCTCAACCTGTGCCAGCAGGTGGCCGGCGAGGCCCGCAACTTCTTTTCACATCGAGTGTTCCAGACTGTCATTCCCCGTAACGTGCGGCTCAGCGAGGCGCCGTCTTTCGGCAAGCCGGTCCTCGTGTACGACCCTCATTGCGCGGGCTCCGAGAGCTATAGGGCCCTGGCGCGGGAAGTGGTGCAGAATGCAGAAGAAGGTTCTGGGCAGGGGATTACGGGCACTGATTCCTGACGGCGTGGACCTGGACTCCCCAGCGATCCCGATCGTCCAATCCGAAGTGGCGGATCTTCGTGCCGGCGGAGCGCTCCGCGGGGCGGCGGAGATTGATCTCGACCGTATCCGCGAGAACCCGCTCCAGCCACGGCAACAGATGGATGCGCGACGCCTCGAGGGTCTCGCGCAGTCCATCGTCGAGTCGGGCCTCATCGAGCCGGTCATCGTCCATGTCCTGCCGGACGGGTTCTACGAGATCGTCGCCGGCGCGCGCCGTGTGGCGGCGTGCCGGCTGGCCGGACGTCGGAGCATCCCCGCGATCGTGCGGGACACCTCACGCCGCGAGATGCTCGAGATCGCCCTGATCGAGAACATCCAGCGAGAAGACCTGACCCCGATCGAGGAGGCGGAGGCATATTCCCGGCTCCACGCCGAGTTCGGGTTGTCCCATGAAGCGATCGCCTCCAAGGTCGGCAAGGAGCGATCCACCGTCACCAACTCCATGCGATTGCTCGCACTTCCAGAAGATGTCCGAGCCCATGTTTCACGTGGAACGTTGTCCGCGGGGCATGCGCGAGCCCTTCTCGGGGTGGATTCGTCGCTGGAGCAGTCGCTGCTGGCGAAGACGAGCGCCGAGAGAGGACTGTCGGTCCGGCAGCTCGAGGAGATGGTCCGGCGCCGCTCCCGGCGCGCGCGCGTGAAGTCGCGAGGGCGCCAGCGCTCGGCGACGCTCGATGATCTGGAAACCCGGATGCAGCAATGGCTAAGTACGCAGTGCCGCATCTCCGCGCGGGGAAAGGGCGGGCGGATCGAGATTCACTACTACTCGGAAGATGATCTCGAGCGCGTCCTGGAGCGGATGGGCGTTCTCTCGCATCGCTGACAGGACGGTGGCGGCGGCGCCGCTCCGTAGGGTTGCATCTCACCATCGAGGGGACGCGCGTGTCTTCCGAACGCCATTGCTGGCAGATCGTTGTCTCCCCTCCTGGCGGGGGCGATTCGATCCGGTTCAGCCTCTCCGTGGCGGCAGTCCGGATCCTGGCGGCGTCCGCCGTGCTCGTGACGGCGGTGCTGGTAACGGGGGTGGCGATTTATTCGAGGGTCCTCCGCGAGGCCGGCCGCACGAAGCAACTGGCTGCAGAGGTTCGCCAGCTTCGTTCCGACAACGAGAAGATCGTCGCTCTGGCGAGGGACATAGATGAGATCAGGGCGCGGGAGAAGCAAGTGCTCGACCTCCTCGGCGTGAGCAACGAGGTCGCGTTCGGCCGCGGCGCTCGCGACACTTCCGTGACATTGACCGAACGGCCGGCGCCCGCCGCCGCTTCACTGGACGACAGGATACCAAGTCTCTGGCCGGTCATCGGCGAAGTCTCGCGCATGTTCACGCTCGGGCCGACACGGGGTCACCAGGGAGTGGACATCGCCGTGCGGAGCGGGACGCCCGTTCAGGCCGCCGGGGCCGGCGTGGTCGCGTACGCAGGCGCGGACAGCGTCTTCGGGAATCTGGTACGGATTGATCACGGCACCGGATACTCGACGCTCTACGGTCACAACTCGCGGCTGGCCGTGGTGACGGGACAGACAGTAATGTTGGGTCAAATAATAAGTTACGTTGGTAACACGGGAATCAGCTCGGCGCCACATCTGCATTTCGAGGTGCGTCGCAATGGGCAGTCGCTCGATCCGCTTGCGTTGATCGGGTCGGCCGACTCACGCGGGATGCGACACAGATAGGCCGGGAGGGTGGGCCTGTTCGGGAAAGGTGGGAATCATGTTCGGGAGCAAGGACCGCAATCTGCGTGCGCCCTCCCCCACGGAGAGCCGGCTCGACACCGTCATCGGACCGGACTCGACGTTTACAGGGTCCTTGTCCGGCCAGGGGACGGTTCGTGTGGATGGACGATTCCGCGGCGAGATGATCGCGTCGGACTGCCTGATCCTGGGCAAATCAGGCGACGTCGAGGCCGACGTCGAGGTCCGCGAGGCTGTCGTCGCGGGGCGGGTCACGGGCAAGATCTACGCTTCCGACCGCGTCGTGCTCCAGAGCGGTTCGCATCTCGAGGGCGATGTGTATACGAACTCCCTCGTCATCGAGGAGGGTGTGTTCTTCAACGGCCGCTGCGTGATGAACGATCAGGCGGAAGCGCGGCCGCGGGTGGACTCAGTGGGTGATTCGCACGGTCGCGACAGGCAAGACATCGAGATGTTCGGTCAGAAGCAGTCCACGGGCTCGCTCTCCTGACAGAGTCTCCAAGAGAAGGACGGGCGGTTCCGAGTCCGGAGCCGCCCGAACTGTTTCCCACATGTAGAAGTTTGAATGTGTATACCGCGCGCCCTCGATGTGAATAACTCCGCAACGAACGAATAGTGCGCGAGATGGCCTGTGGATATCGTGTGGAAACCGCCGGGCGGGAAGCCGGTCGCCGGAGGTCAGGAGACGACTGTAATGGCGATCCGAATGCGGGCGTCCAGAGCGCAGGAGGGCTTGCCCGGGGGCGCGGCGAGGAAGGGATTCACGTCCATCTCGATGATCTGGTCGAGATCGCCGGCGAGCAACGAGAGCCGCTGAAGCACTTCGGCGAGGAATGGGCGGTCCACGGCGGGTTGGCCACGGAACTCGTCGAGCAATCGGTGGCCGCGGACCTGACCGATCATCTCCTCAGCGTCCAGGTTCGTGATCGGATGGACCTTGAAGGCCACATCCTGGATCGCTTCGGCGAGCACCCCGCCCAGCCCGAACATGACGAGCGGCCCGAAGGATGGATCCTGCGCGACGCCGAGGATCGTCTCCCGGCCCTCGTCGAGGAACTGCTGAACGAGGATTCCGCGGAAGACGCCCGCGTCCCGAAGCGCGCGCCCGCGCGTCTCGAGCTCCGCGTATCGCGCGCGCAACGTTCCCTCGTCCGGGACGTCCTTGACCACGCCGCCGACGTCGCTCTTGTGCACCAGCCCGGTCGCCTCGATCTTCAAAACGACCGGAAAGCCGATCTCGCGCGCCGCGGCCACCGCCTGCTCGGCGGACGATGTGACGCGCGCCTTGGCGACAGGGATGCCGTAGGCGTCCAGAACGCGGAGAGACTCCTCCTGCGAGAGCCACTCGCGCCCTTCCGCCTGCGCCTGCGCGACGACCGCGGCGGCCCGTTCCTTCTCGCGGGGAAAATCGCGAACCTGTCCCGCAGGCTGTTCCCTCAACTCGTGATAGCGGGTAAGGGCCGCCAGCGCCTTCACCGCCGATTCCGGGAACGCGTACATCGGCACGCGGTGGTGTAGAACCTCGGAGACGGCGAGCAGCCGTTCCTGTGAGCCCATGAAAACTCCCAGCACCGGCTTGCCGCGCCCGCGGCTGATCTCGGTGATGGAGTGGGCCACCGCCTCGGCATTGATCATGATCGGCATGACGTGAATGGCGAGGACCGAGTCCACCCCCGGGTCGTCCAGCAGGGCGGCGAGCGCGGATCGGTAGGTCTCCGGTCCGCCGGCCGGCAGGACGTCTACCGGGTTCTCGACACTCGCCTCGGGGAGTACGCAGGCGCGAAGGGCCGCCTTGGTCAGCGGGGCGAGCTCCGCGATCTGAAGTCCCAAGCCGACGCAGGCGTCGGTCGCGAGGATGCCCGGCCCGCCGGCGTTCGTGAGGATCGCCACGCGGCGACCTTGCGGTGCGCTCTGGGTGGAGAAGGCCAGCGCGAGATCGAACAGCTCCTCGATCGTCGAGACGCGCAGCACTCCGCACTGCTCGAAGAGCGCTTCGGTGGCGGCATCCCCCGACAGGAGCATCGCTCCCGTATGAGAGCTCACCGCCCGCGCTCCGGCAGCCGTTCGCCCGGACTTCACGGCCAGGATCGGCTTCTTGCGGGAGATCTGTCGCGCGACTTGCGTGAAGCGCCTCGGATTGCCCACCGACTCCAGGTAGAGCAGGATCAGATCGGTGTTGGGGTCGGCCTCCCAGTACCGCATGAGGTCGTTGCCCGAGACGTCCGTCTTGTTTCCCATGCTCGCGAACATGGAGAAGCCGAGCCGGAGGCGGCGGGCGTGCGCGAGGATCGCCTCCCCGAGCGCGCCGCTCTGCGACATGAATCCGATCCGGCCTCGCAGGGGCTGCACCGATGCGAAGGTCGCATCCATCGAGACTTCGGGATCGGTGTTGATCACCCCCATGCAGTTCGGGCCGATCATCCGCATTCCGTACTCGTGCACGAGCTCGATCAGCTTCTGCTCCAACTCGGCGCCGCGCGGCCCCACCTCCTTGAATCCAGCGGTGATCACGACCAGCCCCTTGACGCCCTTGGTCCCACACTCCCGTACCACGTCCACGACCTGCGCCGACGGCACCACGATGATGGCGAGGTCCACTCGATCGGGGATGGACGTCACCTTCGGGTAGCACTTGATGCTGTGGAGCACTTCCTCGTTGGGATTGACCGGGAACACCTTCCCGTTGAATTCCATGTCGAGGAGGTTGGCGAGGATCTCCCGCCCGATGGACCCGCGACGGCGGGTCGCCCCGATCACCGCGATCGAGCGGGGCTTGAAGATCGCATCCAGCGCGCTGAGAGGCAGTTCCGGTCGTTCCATGGGATCGTATCAGCAAATTCCTATGTGGGAATGTGTGCCGGCAGCGCCCCCGGCGTCGAAGCAGTTGAGGTGCGTGGGCGACAGAGCGACTCTAGCACGGCCCGTCGGCCCGGCCAATCGTTACCGGGCGGCGGGGCCTCGGGCCTGCTCCTTCTCCCGGTCCGTACGCTCGAGCGCGCCGCGGAGTATTCTCTGCCCATGGCGCGCGAAGAGGCTCTGGAGATCGGCGAACTTCTGGTCGAGCTGGGCTACGGACATCGCAAGGCGTCCAAGGCCGCCAGAGCGGCGCTCTGCGATGCCGGACTCACCCATCCCGGGAAGTCGGCGATCTCCAGCGCGAAGCGCGAGATGGTCGCGGAGGCGCTCCGAGCGAGGTTCGTGCTGCTGTGCGGCCAGAAAGAATGCCGCTCCGAGTACAAAGATCGCTCCCGCGGAGGCGAAGCCCTCGCCGGGCGCAAAGTGCTACCGTCGCTGGAGGCCCGGCACTGCGAGGTCTGCGGTGGGTCGAACAACGCCCGGTCCGCCCAGCGGATGCTGCGGCTCCTGGAAGCGCAGGGGATCCGGCGCATCATCGTCGTCGGTGGCTCGCCCGCCTCGCGAGAAGAGCTGCTGGCGCTCATGAAGGGCAAGGTCAGCCTCCGTCTCGTCAGCGGCACGGACCGCCGCACCCGCGAGGAGGCGCAGCGCGACCTCGAGTGGGCCGAGCTCGTCGTCGTCTGGGGCGCCACACAGCTCGACCACAAGGTGAGCAACCTCTACGCGCGGCACGGGCCCGGGGGCGCGCCCGTGATCCTCGTCCGAAGGCGCGGGATCGCGGCGCTCAGCGACGAGATCACGCGGCACTGCGGCGGCTGAGCAACGCCGGCCCTCGCGCGAGGTTCGCAGGGGCGGCCGAAGAGCGATTCCTCGCGTCGTAAGGCGCCCCTTCCTCCGCGTTGACGGCCGGGAGGCGACCGCATAGAGTGTCGAAGAGAATCGAATCGGGTCGTGCACGAATAGCCCGACCCATGTGAAACAAACGCTCCGCTTCGAACGGTCGCCGAGGGCCGCGCGCCGGCTCCAGCGGCATCGCGCTCGAGGCGCAGGAGGGCATTTCCGATGGGTTGTTCGCGGGTTCAGTACGCACCTTGGATCGCTGCCGCCCTGACGGCGACGCTCATCGTCGCGTGCGGCTCGAAGAAGAAGGAAGAGGCGGCTTCGACGGCCGAGCAGGGCGCTCAGACCATCCCGGCGTACCCGGGCGCCAAGCCGATTCCTCAGACGAAGGACGGCGTCACAGCGAAGGTGGATGGTCGCGACATCTTGGCCACAGACGTCACCGGCGAAGTCCAGCGACTTCACGCCCAGCTCGCCGGACACGTTCCTCCCGAAGAGCAGTCGAAGATGGAGCCGATGCTGCTGAAGCAGGCGATCGAAAACGCCGTGAACCGAAAGCTGCTTCTCGCTCAGGCGGAGCAAGAGGCGGTCTCGGTGCCGGACACGAACGTGGACCAGGAGTTCGCCAGGTTCCGCAGCCAGTTCCCCGACTCGGCCACTTTCGCGCAGCAGATGCAGGGGGCCAACCTCGACGAGCAAACGGTGAGGGCCAGGCTTCGCGAGAACCTGCTCATCAACGTGATCATCGAGAAGCGCACGGCAAGCGCGGCTCCCGTGACGTCTCAGGACGTGGAGACCTTCTATCGCGAGAACCCCGAGCAGTTCCGCGTGCCGGAGCAGGTTCGCGCGAGTCACATCCTGCTGCGCGCAGCAGCGACCGATCCGCCCGAGGTGCGCGGTGCGCGCCGGGCGAGCGCGGACAGCATCCTCGGCGCGCTCAAGCAAGGGGCGGATTTCGCCACGATCGCGGGGCAGCGTTCGGAGGACCCCGGCAGCGCGGCGCGCGGCGGCGATCTCGACTTCTTCTCGCGAGGCCAGATGGTCCCCGCGTTCGAGGCGGCGGCATTCTCGCTCGCCGTCGGTCAGACCTCCGGAGTCGTGGAGACCCAGTTCGGTTACCACATCCTGAAGGTGATCGACAAGAAGGCGCAGTCCACGGTCTCGCTCGACGAGGTGCGGCCGAGGCTCTCCGATTACCTGGGCAATCAACACAAGGCGCAGGCTCTCCAGACGTGGGTCGCCGAGCTTCGCTCCCAGGCAAAGGTCGAGGTGGCCGACTCCACGGGCAAGATGGTCCCGTCACCTCCGCCGAGCGCGCAGGCCGCTTCCCCTCTGCCCGGAGGCGCCGGGCTGTAAGGCGGCGAGCCGGACTTCGGGGAGGGGGGGCGCGCTGCCATCGCGCCCCTATGGGCGTGGTCGCGCCCTGCCGGCTGCTCTCGACCGGGACCCCTTGCGATTGCTGGGGCTGAGGATCGGATCTGATTTTTCGCGTGACATGCGCGAAACTCGGGTTCTATGATCTCCGGTATACGGCTTCGATGGAGGGGGCCGGAAATCCGACTCCAGCGTGCTCGCGGATCCGGCGACTGCGAGTCCAAGCGATCTTCTCGTCCGCCGGCTAGCGGACTTTCAAGACGGGACGGTCCAGCTCTTGCCGCTCCGGGACCATTCCTGAAGGAGGGTGACGCCGTGCTCTATTCCAGGCCGAGCCAGTATGCGATTCGTGCGCTCGCGAACCTTGCAGCCTACCCGACCGGTTCGTTCCGCATGACGAGCGACCTGGCGCAGGAAGAAGGCATTCCGAGTCCGTATCTTGGGAAGATCCTTCAAGGTTTGGCTCGCGCCGGCGTCCTGCGCTCGCAGAAGGGGCCCGGCGGCGGGTTCTCCCTCGCCCGCGAGCCGAGGCAGATCCTGTTGATTGACATCATCGAGGCGGCCGAGGGGACCGAAAGCCTGCATTCTTGTGCGGTCGGCCTGGCCGAGTGCAACGACGAGCAGCCCTGCCCGCTGCACGATCACTGGAAGGCCGTGCGGGACCAGATCCGCGACTATCTCGAGAAGACGTCGCTGTACGAGCTCGGCCAAGCGCTCACGCGCAAGAAGGAGCTGGCCGGGAAGACGCCGGCTCCGGCCACCCGAGTCGGCGCTCCGACGACCACGTCCTCTCTCTGATCGAAGCCAATCCTTAGCGGCCGCGCGTGTCCGGATGCGCGGCCGCTGCTACGTCCACTCCTCCCGAAGATCGAATCCGCGGCTCCGAAGCTCCTCGACGAATCTCTCGTGAGGCACGCAAGTCTCCTGGGGCACCGCCCCTCGTTGCGTGATGTCGCCCCGGGCCAGCATGAGGGCGATGATCGCCGCGGGAAATGCCGTCGCCTTCATCATCGCAGTCAGCCCTTCCCTCTCGTCACCCCGGTCGAGCAGATCGAGCCTGTAGCGGGCGGGGTTTCCCCGGCGCCGGCCCTCGGCTTCGATCCTCACGATGATGAGATCCGGGCCGTCGTGCGGCAGCACGCGGGCGAGCATCGCCGCCAGCATCTCGCGGGGCGCAATCGCGACCGCCCCAAGAGGGACCGGCGTCTCTCCGGCCATCCCTAGATCCAGCAGGAACCGCATCTTGGCGCCGTGGCCCGGGTAACGGATCGTCTTGTAGTCGAGGTTTCGCACGCGGCCGCGGAGGGTGCGAGTGAGCGTGGAAACCCCGCCGGATGTGTGAAACGCCTCGAGCCGGCCCACGGGAGGGAAATCGAGTTCCTCGATCCCGGTGAGCGGCGCCTCGATGACCTCCAGGCCGTCGCGGAGCGTGCGACACGGCTCGGCGTACTCATTGATGAGGCCGTGCACCGAAAACGTGAGCTGGTAGTCGAGGGGCGGCATGGGATTCTGCGGCAGCCCTCCCACCCGGATGCGCACCGAATCGGCCTGGTCGAAAGCCGCGACCGCGCGGGCGGCGAGGATGTTCGCCATTCCCGGCGCGAGACCGCAGTCCGGGATGACCGTCACCCCGGCCGCGCGGGCCTCGGCGTCGAGTTCGAGGGTGGCGTCCACGACATCGTTGTTGCCGCCGAGGTCGAGGAAGTGGCAGCCGGAGGCGATGGCCGCCCTGGCCAGGGCGACGTTCAGGTGATACACGACGGCCGAGAGCGCCACGTCCATGCCTCGCATGGCGCGGAGCACATCGTCCCCTCGCGCGGCG
>JAGVPR010000160.1 GCA_020052115.1 Candidatus Eiseniibacteriota bacterium | reverse complement strand
TCTGCTCGGCGCCGAGGGCGCGCCCGCCCCGCGCACGATCGTCGTGGCCGGGCTCGACGCCACTTTGCTCCCCGGCGCCGTGCCGCTCGAGGAGATCCTCCTCGGGCCCGCCGCTTCACTTCCGGAGCATCCGGGAGCCGGCGACGTCGCATACATCCTCTACACCTCCGGCTCGACCGGCGATCCGAAGGGGGTCATGCTCACACACCAGAATGCCCTCTGCTTCGTGCGCTGGGCGGCCAAGGAGATCCGCCTCACCGACCGCGATCGGCTCTCGAGCCACGCGCCGCTCCACTTCGATCTCTCGGTCTTCGATCTGTACGCCGCATTCCTCGCCGGCGCCTCGCTTCATCTGGTGCCCGAAGGGCTTTCGTACTTTCCTCTGCCGCTCGCTCGCTGGATTGACGAGGAACGCATCAGCGTGTGGTACTCGGTCCCGTCGATCCTGGCCGGCATGACGACGAACGGCGGGTTCGAAACACCGCCGCGCGCGCTGCGTGTGATTCTCTTCGCAGGCGAGGTCTTCCCCATGCGGCCGCTGCGTGAGATGCAGCGCCGTTTGCCGGGTGTGGACCTTCTCAACCTCTATGGTCCGACGGAGACGAACGTCTGCTCCTATCACCGGGTCGAGGGGATGCTTCCGGACGACCGCCGCGAACCGCTTCCGATCGGAAGGGTGTGCCCTTACGACGAGGCGATCGTTCTCACCGATGCCGGAACTCCGGCGGCCGTCGGCGAGGAGGGCGAGCTCTGGATCCGCGGGGAGAGCGTCATGCAGGGTTACTGGAACGACGCGGAACGCACGGCGCGCGCCCTCGTCCCGGATCCGCGCGGCGAAGGGCGCGGTCCTTACTACCGAACGGGGGATTACGTGCGCCGCATTGATGAGGAGCAGCTCGATTTCCTCGGACGGCGCGACTCGATGATCAAGAGCCGTGGCTATCGCATCGAGCTTGGAGACATCGAGGCGGCTCTCTTCGAGCATCCCGCGGTGGAGGAAGCCGCGGCGCTGGCGGTCGGGGAGGGCGGCGAGACACGCATCCACGCGGCCGTGGCTCTCAAGAAGGACGCCTCGGCCACGCCGCGCGCCGTGCAGAAGCACTGCCTTTCGCTCCTTCCCCGCTACATGGTTCCCGAATCCGTGCTCATTCTCTCCGCCCTCCCACGAACATCGACAGGGAAGGTCGACCGCGTACGCCTCGCGACGTACCTTCACGACGGCCATCCACCGGAGGCCTGATGGACATCGAAACGACGATACGCGACTTTATCCTCAAAGAGCTCTTGTACGAAGACGAAGGCGCGGCGCTGGCGGTTGATGAGTCGCTTTTCTCGCGCCGCGTGATTGACTCGGTGGGGCTCCTGCGCCTCGTCGGCTTCCTCGAGGAGACGTACCAGATCGAGATCCTCGCGGACGACCTGGCGCCCGAGGGTCTCGAGACGATCCGCCGGATCGCCGATTTGGTGCGACGGAAGCAGGCGACCGCAAGCAGGGGGTGAGATCATGGGAGCGCGAAAGGATTTTGCGCTCGATCTGGCGCGCTACGCGCGTTACGGACGCGGGCGTGGGCCCGCCGGGCGCCTGGCGCTCGTGCTGACGACCGAGGAACTCTGGGTGCTCGGGACGTACCGGCTCGCGCGGTGGGCGCTCCACGAGTGCCGCATCCCTGTGCTGAAGACGCTCGTGTCGGTGGCTGCGCGCGTGCACCTGCGTTTCCTTCGCGTGCTCCTCGGCGTCTGGATCTCGCCGCACGCGAAGATCGGCGGCGGATTGCTCATCAATCACTTCGGCGCCATTTGGATCAGCCCCGATGCCGTCATGGGCCGCTTCTGCAACCTGCACCACGGCGTCACGATCGGGGTCGCGGGCCGGGGACGCACGCGCGGCGTTCCGCAGCTCGGAGACCGCGTGAATCTCTCTCCGTACGCGGTGCTTCTCGGGAAGATCCGAGTCGGCAGCAACGTGTTGATCGGCGCCAACTCGCTGGTCATCCAGGACATCCCGGACAACGCCGTGGCCATCGGCGTCCCGGCGCGCGTCCTCTCGCTTCAAGGGAGCGGGATCCCGGAGGATCCCACCGTCCCTGAACAGGAGCCGGACGCACGACCTCCTGAGGCCCCGCTACAGGAGGCGGCCACGGATACGAAGACGGGATTGTAGGGATCCCGTCGGTAGCATTCCTCAGCCGCCGATCTGCCGCAGCAGCGCCGCAGCGCCCGGGAAGTCGGGCTGGCGCTCGAGGAGGGCGCGGAGGAGTTTCCGCGCCTCATCGTTCCGTCCCTGCAGGACGAGAAGCCGCGCGAGCGCGAAGTGGGCCTCCTTGAACCCCGGGAAGAGCGCGAGCGCCTTCCGGTACGCCGCCTCCGCATCCTGAGGCCTGCGCGCCGTTTCATGGGCGACCCCGAGCAGGAGCCACGTTCGGCAGTTCTCATCATCCAGAGCGAGCGATTCGCGGAAGAGCGCATAGGCGCCCGCGAGGTTTCGCCGCTGAACTTCTCCGTAAGCCTGCGCGTTGAGGCTCGTGGCGCGTGTCGGCACGAGGTGTGTCCGCCCGGGGATCCAGGGATAAACCTCCATGACCTCCGGCTCAGGATCCGCGACGAAGAGCGGCTCGACGTTGACCGCCTCGAGCCAGTCGCGCAAGAGGGCGAGGTGCGTGACCCCCGTGCGCCGGAAGAGATCCGCAAGGTAGTCCACGTAGTCGCGGCTCCAGAGGTGCCGGACGGCCTCGGGTAGAACGACGCCCACGATGTCCACGACACGTCTCCCGGAGTAGAACGCGATCGCCCCGACGTCGTGCGTCGCGATCACCGCATCCGGTGGAGTGTTCTCCGCGAGCCAGCGGCCGGTGCGCTCGTGGCGAACGTAGTGGTAATCGCAGAAACGGCGATACTCGCGATCGGCCTGGAAGATCGGTGCGACCGCGAGCGCCGCGGCTGCGAGGAGAACGAGCCACGCGGCGCCATGGCGAAGACGCGGCCCGAGCCGCTGAATCGCCGCCTGGATTCCCGCGAGCCCGAGCACGGCGACGGCGGGGACGGCCGGAACGAGGTAGCGTCCGAACCGATGTGCGAACGGGAGCATCGCAAAGTAGGCGAGCGGCAGCGCCAGAGCCCAGCCGGCCTCGAGGCGCAGCGCGCCCGCCCGGCGCTTCGCGAGGAGCGTCGCCTCGCGGCCGATCGCGAAGAGCGTGAACGGCAGGAGTGCTGTCCACGCCCCCGTGGCGAAGACGCTTCTCACGTCGGTCCCCAGGAAGAGCGACCTGGGCCATGCGCTGTAGTAGGCGCTCTTGGCCGCGAACGTATTCGGGAGGAGCGAACCTCCGACGGCCAGATTGAAGGCCGCGTACGCAAGGATGAGAAAAGCCGCGGGCGCAGCCGTTTCGAGCGCGGCTCTCGCGCCCGGACCGGGCGCGCCCGCACCCCGCGCCACTTC
>JAGVPR010000284.1 GCA_020052115.1 Candidatus Eiseniibacteriota bacterium | reverse complement strand
GGCCGAGCGCCTCGGCGCCGCTGCCGGCTGCGTCCACCTCGTGCCCCGCGTCCCGCAGGGTGTCGGCCACCAGCCGGCACCATCTCGCTTCGTCGTCCGCCAGCAAAATGCGCATGACCATCCCCCTGAAACCGGCTAGGCCGGAAGCTCGATGCGGAAGGCCGTCCCCGCGCCGACCCGGCTGTCCACCGAGATGCGACCCCCGTGGTCGCGCACGATCTTCTCGACGATGGCGAGCCCGAGGCCCGAACCTCGCTCCTTGCCCGAGTAGAACGGCTCGAAGATCCGGTCGAGCCGCTCGCGAGCGATCCCCTCCCCCGTGTCCTTCACCAGAACTTCCACCGTGTGGTGCACACGGCGCACGCCGAGCGTGAGCCGCCCGCCCTGGGGCATGGCGTCGCGCGCGTTGAGGAAGAGGTTGAGAAAGACCTGTTGCAGCCGCGTCGCGTCCACCCGCGCGTCGAGCCGGTCCCCGGCATCGTAGTCGCGCTCGACGGCGATGCCGCGGCGCGTCAGGTCGCTCTCCATGAGAACGAGCGCCTTCTCGGCGACCTTCGGAACGCTGACTTCGTCCCGCTCGGCCTCGGGGCTGCGCGCGAAATCGAGATAGGCCGTGAGCACCGCATTCAGGCGGGCGACCTCCTCCGGGATGTAGTCGAAGATCTCGTCGCCTTCGTGGCCGTGCTTCGCTTTGATCCGCTCCGCCGCCCCGCCGATGATCGCGAGCGGATTCCGGATCTCGTGGGCGAGAGAGGCGACCATCCGGCCCATCGTGGAGAGCGTCTCGGCGCGCCGCATCCCGTTCTCGAGGCGTGAGATCCCGCGCTGCAGCCAGAGGAAGAGCCCGCCGAGCGCGAGCACTGCGAGCCCGCTCGCCCCCATCGTGAGCCAGAGCCGCCTTTGCGCAAGGCGAAGCGTGTCGAAGAAATCGGCGCTGGCTTCGACAACGACAAGCCCCTGCACCTTCCCCTCGGAATCGCTCACGCCGGCATAGGCTGACTTGTAAAGAAACCCCTTCGCTTCGTAGAGCTCCGTGGTGCCCGGGATCCCTACCGCCGCGGCGGTCGAGACGCTCCGGTCGAGGTCGAGCAGCGGGCTCGGCGTCCCCGCCGGAATCCGGCCCTCGGCGTCCGCGAGCACGCGGCCGTCGAGCGAGAGCAGCGTGATGTTCGTGACCCCGCGTGACGCCTCATCCGCGTCCCCTTCGGACGCCTCGGCCGCCGCGCGATGGAAGCGCTCCAAGAGCGACTCCGCCTCGAGCAGGTAGATCGAGCGTTCCGGATCCTCCCCGAGCGCCTCCGCCAGCCCCTCGCCGTCGAGCGCGCCCGCGGTGAGGGTCGCCACGGAGAGAAGCCGCCTCGCGAGCTGCTCCTCGAGCTGGCTTCGCACCGACCCGAGAAACCACCACGACGCCGCATTCACCACGGCCAGCGTCAGGAGCACGAAGACCAGGGTGCCCGCGAGGTAGCCGCCCCTCAACGCCGGGGTGGTTCCTCTCCGGATCTTGGGAATCCTCAATCTCATCATGGCCACCCGTTCAATTCGGCCAGGGGCCGCCTTTCCTCCAGTAGAATGTACCTGGAGGGACAGTCGAGACCGAAGCACAGAGATCAGGCAGGACCCGTGCCCCGGAGCGGCGCGGCTCTCATGATAGGTCCCGTCCCGGGCGAGGGCCCCTTGCCCGCGGCGCCGGGAGCGTGGCAGACTCCCCTGGATTCGGGTTCTCGACCCCACACCGATGGCAAGAGGAATGTCGGCAAGAACCTCCCGCGCGGCGCTCGCTGCCGCTTTCGCGCTGCTCATCGCCTGGCCCCTCGGCTCGGCGAATGCGGCAAAGACGCCGTCCCCGGTCGTGGTGCTCGGATTCGACGGAGCCGATGCCCAGCTCGTCCAGAAGTGGATGGACTCCGGAGAACTTCCGAACCTGGCCGCGCTCCGGCGCGAAGGGGCCTTCGCGCCGCTGGGATCCACGAACCCGCCGCAGACTCCCGTCTCGTGGGCTTCCTTCTCGACCGGGCTCAGCCCCGGCCGCACCGGCGTCTTCGACTTCCTGAAACGAAGCCCCCGGGACTACCTGCCGGACTTCGCGATGAACAGTCCCACGCAGGAGAAGGTGTTCCTCGGCAAACGCAACCCGGCGGCGTTCGGAACGATCGGCGCTCTCATTCTGGGGATTCTCGCCTTTGCGATCGCGCGCCTTATCCGGAGCCGCACGCGGCGCGCAGTCCTCGCGGCGGCCTCAGTCGCAGTCATCGCCTTTCCAGCGGTCTTCTCCGCGACCGTGCGATACCTGCCGCAGCACCGGCCGGGCGTCGTGAGCCACCGTCAAGGGCTCACGTTCTGGCAGATCGCGGGCGATGCCGGGCTTCGAACGAAGATCATCCACGTGCCCGGGACGTTTCCCGCGATTCCGGCGCGCGGCGCGCAGATCCTCTCGGGCCTCGGCGTGCCCGACATCCGCGGAACGTTCGGCACGTACACGCTCTACACGACGGCCCCGCTGGCGCAGAAAACCGGGTCGGACACCGAAATGGGCGGCAAGGTGGTGCTGCTGCCGCGCGGGCGGGACGAGTACGAGACGATCATTTACGGCCCGTACAACAAGCTTTTCGACAAGCCGCCCGAGATCCTTCTGGCTCTCGTCATCCGCGTGGACCACGCGCGCGCTCGTGTGACGGTCGAAGCGGCCGGACGCGCTCAGACGCTGGCGACGGGCCAGTGGAGCGACTGGTTCTCGCTGGACTTCCCGTTCAACAGCCTCTTCAAGGCGCACGGAATCGCTCGCTTCCACCTGATCGCCGTCGAGCCCGATCTCAAGCTCTACCTCTCGTCGGTCAACTGGAACCCGATGAAGCCGCCGCTCCCTGTGAGCGCGCCGTCTCGCTTGGCGGCGGACCTCGCGCGCCGATTCGGGCTCTTCAAGACCGTCGGATGGGTCGAGGACACCTGGGCGCTCAACGAAGAGGTCATTGACGAGCACGCGTACGAGGAGGATGTGGATTTCACCGTGTCGGTTTACGAGAAGATGATGGAGCAGTTTCTGCGAGAGGCCGACTTCGATCTCTACGTGCAGGTCTACTCGTTCACCGACCGCGCGGGGCACATGTATTGGCGCGCGGGCGACAAGCGAAGTCCCGCTTACACGCCCGAGGTTGCGGCCGCTTTCGGCGACGCCATCAAGAAGAGCTACATGCGCATGGACGGGATCGTCGGCCGCGCGCGGGAGCTGATGCCGGCCGGCGCCACGCTCATCGTCTGTTCGGACCACGGCTTCTCGACCTGGATCCGTTCCGTCAACTACAACACGTGGCTCGTGTGAAACGGCTACATGACGCTGCGGCCCGAGGCGGAGGGAGACGGGCTCAAGACGCTGGAAGACCTGTTCGGGCAAGGCCAGTTCTGGCCGAACGTGGACTGGGACAACACGCGCGCCTATTCCCTGGGCCTCGGGGCGATCTATATCAACGTCGCCGGCCGCGAGAGATACGGCGTCGTGGCGCCCGGCGCCGATTACGACGCTCTTACCGCCGAGTTGCAGACGAAGCTCGAAGCCTTCGTGGATTCGACTACCGGGGAACACCCGGTGCGCCGCGTCTACCGGCGGGACGAGATGTACCGCAGCTTCGATCCCGACTTGATTCCGGACCTCCGTGCCGCGAACAACCTCGGCTACCGCGTGTCGTGGCAGACGGCCCTCGGCGGCATCCCTTCCCGCTTCTTCGATGACAACGCGCGCAAGTGGAGCGGCGACCATTGCTCGCTCGACCCGGAGCTCGTGAAGGGGATATTCCTCTCGAACCGGCGCTTCGACGCCGCCGGCGCGAACATCACGGATCTCTTCCCGACGATCCTGTCGCTCCTGAATCAGCCGGCGCCGCCCGGCATTGACGGCAGGCAGATCCGACTCCTCGAGGGGTCCGCCGATGCCGCGGGAGGCGGGCCGTGAAGGCGCGAGCGGCTCTCGCCGCCGCCTGTCTCATCCTCATCGGATGCTCCGAAGACAAGACCAGCAAGCCGTTGCCAAATCATGTTCCGCGCGTGGATTCGCTGCGCATCGCCCCGGCGGTGATCATGCGCGCCGACACGGTGCTCGTGCGCGTGTACGCCTCCGACGCGGACGGCGACTCCCTGCATTACGCCTTCGCCGCCACGGACGGCGACCTATTGGAGACATCGGGCGGAGCCTTCACCTGGCTGGCGCCGGACACGTCGGTCGCGTGCACGCTCTGGGTGGAGGTCACCGATGGTCGCGCGACAGCGGCCGCCGACACCGCCGTCCTCGTTCACGATGAAGCCCCACTCACTCTCACCTTCGGCGACATCCTCGCGATCTCCGGCGAGGACACGACGTGGGCGAGCGGTACGGCCGAGCCGGATACGTTTCCACTGGGTTCGACCTTCCGCGCGCGCTGGACGGTTGCCTCGGTGGCCGCGGTGCATCGCATCCGCTACGAATGGCGCGGGACAGTCGGCGAGTTGCCGGGCGGTGCGCGGAGCTTCGAGGCGGCCGTGGACTTCTCGGGCCCGGCCATGCTGGCGCTCCAGGCTATCGGATCCTACGGACAGAGCGGCCCGCGGATCTCGTACCGATTCACCGGGAACTTCGACCCGCGCACGAGCTTCCTTCGGGATGAGCAAGGCCGGAGGATGTTCCAAGCCAACGGCGAGGTCCGGGCCGACGGCGACACCCTTCCCCGCCTGGCCGGCGGATACCTCATCGCGACCTGCGTCACCGCGAGAGACCCGGACGGACGGATCATCGGTCATCAGTATCTCTTCGATCCGCGGGGGGGTTCGAACTGGAGTCCGGCGACGCACGACACGTGTTTCGAGGTGTCCCAGGTGTCGGATGGGGACTATGCGATTTTCGCGCGCTCCATAGACGACGCGCAACGCACCGGGCCGCGCGACGGCGTGCAGTTCTTCGTGAACCAGGCGCCTCGGTTCATGCCGGCCGATCCCCCGAGCGGCTTCGTGCAGAATCCTGTGTCGGGAGACACGCTTTCACGGGCCGATGCGAACCCGCTCGAGATTCGCTTCTGGGCCCGCGATCCGGACGGCGAGCTCCAGATCTACCGGTACAAGCTCGATTCGCATCCGTGGTCGCTGCCGATCACGCCTTCCCCGGGACCGGTGCCGGGGCTACCCGCGGCGTCGTTGTTGGCGGAGCTGCCGTACCAGATCGGGGCGGGGAGCCACCGCATCACGGTGATCGCCCTGGACGAAGGGGGCCGGCAGACAGCGATTGATGTGACGTTCGTCGTGCTGCGGTAGAAGATCGCTCCGCTGAGGCCGGATCCGGGCGCCCCTCAGGCGCACACGGACACGCCGGCAACGTGCCCGCTCGCCCAAGCCCACTGGAAGTTGTAGCCGCCGACCTGCCCATCCACGTCGCAGATCTCGCCGCACAGGAAGAGTCCGGGACACACGCGCGATTCCATCGTTTCGAGACGCAGCTCGGCCAGCGGCACACCTCCCGCCGTGACCTCGGCGAAACCGAAGCCGCGGCTTCCGGTCGCGTGGAGGTCCATCTCCATGACCGTCTCGACGAGGGCGCGGCGCGCATCGCGCGTGAGGGCGTGACCTGGAGCCGCCGGATCCACACCCGC
>JAGVPR010000247.1 GCA_020052115.1 Candidatus Eiseniibacteriota bacterium | reverse complement strand
CGATGTAGCCCGGCGCGCAGCCCTGCCCCTGCGCCCTCCAGATCGCGTGCAGGATCGCGAGCCGCACGCCCTCGAGATCGCGGTTCGCGCGGCGCTTGAACTCCGCCAGCTCGACCGGCAGCGAGTACTGCGCCCCGCAATTCTCGCACCCTCCGCCCTTCAAAATGAGGCGTACGGTCGCCTGCGGCTGGGTTGACGGTTCGAAATGGAAGATCGGCGTGCCCGGCCCGAGGTTCGTGCCGCTGTTCTCGCCCGTGATCGAATCCACGGAGTTCTGTCTCAGATAGCCCTTCCGGGTCGCGTCATGCACCGCGCGCCGGGCCTCCTCCTTGAAGCGAAGAGCATCGTAGCCGGAGGGAGCCGTCACGTAGAACTTGATCATGCCCGTGTCCTGGCAGATCGGAAGGGAGTCGCACGCCGCCTGCTCGATGTTCAGCGAGACGGTCGAGAGCGCGCTCGCCGCCGCGCTGGCCGGCGCCTCCCGCGCGGATCCCCGCGCGAGGGCCTCCCGGATATCTTGTGGAAGATCGCTCGACGTGCGGCGGATGAGTTCCAGAAGCGATTCGTAAAGAGGCATCTCTCCCTCCCCGTGTGCCCCACCCCGCGACGCCCTCGCGGCGCCGCGCTCCGTCTCATTCGTCCGAGAAGAGGCGTTCGGGATCCTCCCCGCGGAACCGCAGAATCCTCTCGACCGCCTCGCCGATCTCGCTGTTCGGCGTGGATGCGCCCGCCGTGAGGCCGACGACGAGCGGCCCCGGGCGGAGCCATCCGCGCGAGACCACGGTCTCCTTGCTGCCGAACGGCTTGTGGCTGATCTCCTCGGCGTTTCGAAGATTCGCCGCGGCCTCGATGTGATAGGTCGGAACCTCGCGCGAGGACATCTCGACAAGGTGCGTCGTGTTGCTCGAGTTGAAACCTCCGAGCACCAGCATCACGTCCACGCCCGTCGCGAGAAGCGCCGTCACGGCGTCCTGACGGTCCTGTGTCGCTGTACAGATCGTATCGAACGCTCGGAAGTGCTCCGCGAGCGCTCCCTCTCCGTAGCGCCGGATCATCGCGAGCCGAAGGCGTCCCGCGATGGCCAGCGACTCCGAGGACAGCATCGTCGTCTGGTTCGCGAGCCCTATGCGCCGGAGATCCAGGTCCGGATCGAAGCCCGGCGTACACCCCGAGTGAAACGGCGCGAGGAACAGCTCGCGGTCGCCCCCCTCTTCGATGTAGGCGGCGGTCCGCTCCGCTTCCTCGATGTCGCGTACGACCAGGTACCGGCCGCCGGGCCACTGTTCCGCGCGCGAGCTCGTGGCTCTCGTCTCCTCGTGATCGTGCTTTCCATGGATGACCGCCGTGAACCCGTCCTGGGCGTAGCGATCCACGTTCTTCCAGACGTTGAGTACCGAGCCGCAGGTCGTATCCACGAGGATGCAGCCGCGGCGGCGAAGCTCCGCCAGCTCGGCGACCGGCACGCCGAAGGCGGGAAGGATGACCACATCCCCCGGATCCACCAGGCGGAAGCGCCCCTCGGGCGATCCTTCATGAGGGAGGAAGCCGATGCCCATCTCGAGCAGGCGGCGGTTCACGCGGGGGTTGTGGATGATCTCGCCGGTGAGGAAGACACGCCGCTCCGGAAACTTCTCGCGCGTCTCGTACGCGTACTCGACCGCGCGCTCGACCCCGTAGCAGAAGCCGAACTCGCGCGCCAGGCGCACGACGGTGTCGCCGGCCGAGACCACGAATCCGCGCTCGCGCAGCAGGTCTACGAGCCGGCTGTGGTAGTCGCGGGCGAGCCAAGGGCCGATGGCTTCACGGTTTCCGAGGCCTTTGCGGTAGTACGCGCCTTCGCTCAACGAATCCTCCGGTGCGACGATAGGGCGAGTATATCAAACGGCGGGCCGCGACCCGGACCGATCCCTCGTCGCCACGAGCTTCAGCGATCGCGCATACGGGAGCGTCAGCGGCGTGAACGCGCGGAGCATCCGGTTCGCCGCCCGGATCCAGTCGCTGCGGGCCCCGCCGAAGTGCGCGTGCACGCGCACGCTGAAACCGAGCCGCTCGAGATCAGCGGCCAGGTTCTTCGGATGGATGAGGTTCTCGATGTGGTCCCCCTTCACCGGGTCCACCGGGCAGCGATCCACGGCCGGCGGCCCCTCGGGAAGCCGGCCAGTCTCGAGCATCTCGCGCGCCCGCTCGAGGACGGCTCCGCCGCTCAGCCCGAAGGTCCCCCAGGCGAGCCGGTCGAGGACCACCGCTTCTTGACCCGAGAGCGCCTGGGAAATGATCTGCCGGCGCCGCTCGCGGTACGTGCGATCCACGCGGTGCCCGAAGACGTTCGCCGCCACGGGGCCCTCTTCGAACGCCTTCCAGATGGCATGAACCCTGGAGACGGTGCGCCGATTCGCCGCGTTGTTTCCATCGCAGACCATGAGCCGTCCGCCGGGCTTCAGAACGCGCGCGCACTCGGCGAGGAACCCCGGAGGATCTATGAAGTGGCTGAGCGCCTCGTTGCAGTAGACCAGGTCCGCGCTCGCCCGCCCAATCGGCATGCGCGAGACCGACCCGCGCACGATCACCACCGGGAGACGCGGCGCGTAGCGGCTCGCGAGCCGGGTCGCCGTCGCGGCCATCGGCGCGAATGCTTCGAGCCCGATCGCCGGCGAGGCCCCCAGGGAGGCGAGACCGATCAGCTGTAGACCGAAGCCGGAACCGGCGTCTACAACGGTGCGGCCGCACGGATCAACACCCGCCAGATCGAGGTCCGCGAGGAGCGCCCTCGCATAGCGGGCGCGCCCCTCGGGCTCCGATTGCTCCGCAAAGTAATCGAAGAACCAGGGATCGAAATCGGCGGGGCGTTCGGAGAAGACCCGCGGGATGATCTCGTCGAGAAGACCCGAAAGCTGCCGCTCCCGCGATACCGCCATGTCAGATCCCCGCGTCGGCCTGCGTGAGGATCGCGGCCACGGCGGCCGGGTCGGAAGCGACCGGCTCCTCCGTCGCGACGATGGCCGTCAGGCCGAT
>JAGVPR010000368.1 GCA_020052115.1 Candidatus Eiseniibacteriota bacterium | reverse complement strand
GATGGGGCTCAACCCGGAGCGCCGGTGCGTGCAGCGCGTGCTCCAACTAGCGCGCTCGCCGAAGTACGCGGGGCGCGTCGTCGCAGCGAACCATCCGTGGTTCGCGTTCCTCGACGGACGCGATCCGGACGACCGCGCGCGCTTCGCGCCGATGAAGCGGGCGACCCTCGAGACGCTTCCGCCGGGATCGCTCGTGGCCTGGGACTCGCACTTCAGCCACCGCCTGAGCGGCGACGTGCCGTTCGAGTACTTCAAGGGCCGCCCCGAATACACGCTCGTCACGCGGGAGATGACGCGAGTGCCCTCTCCGTTCCTCATGATGCTCTTCGAGAAGGGTTCCGCGCCCGCGGCGGCGCCCTGAGAAGACGCGGCGCGCTCTCACGAAACAGATCCGAATAGCCGAACCCTGAACTTGCGGGCAGCCGCCGCCCGTGATAGCCTCGAATCGTCTGGGCCGGCCACAGGACGGCGGTAGTTCGTGGCCCATAACCCGTTGCCGCTCAAAGCGGTAAGCCGGGAAGGGTGGTGTGGTGGTGGTGTCGGTTTTCCGGGCGGGTCTCCCCCGCTCTGGCCGGCCGGAGCCGGCGGTCGCTTGCCAGCCCGCGGGCACCAATCCGCGCGCCTGCCACGGCGGCCTTCCTTGGCGCTCGCCTCTGCTCCTCTCCATCGCAAACCGGAACCGCATCGCGCTTGGCTCGCTTCGCGCGTTCTTGCGTCCTCCGGCCGCTTGCGCGCCGGTCGCCGCGGAGCCGGCATCCGCCGGCCCGATATCGAGGGACGAATGACGATGACCCACCAAGCCGTGAAGCACCGGTACGAGATGGTCAACATCCGCCCCGGATACGTGATCATCGAGAGGGAGATGTTCAGCCGCGCCTCCCGCTCCTACTTCGCGGCGGAGCCTTCGCCTCCGAAGGAGGAATACCGAGAGGGGACGCAGGTCTGGAAGTTCTCGGGCATGGCCCAGTCTTTTCAATTCGACGTCCGCGACACGGAGACGGGCGATGTCACGCCGTTTCGCGAGCTGCTCGGCCTCCTCTACTACGCCTGCTGCCGCGAGGACAGCGACGTCTACCGGATGGGCGAGCTGGCTCACGAGAACAAGATCTCTGTCTACGTGGCCGTGACCTACGAGGCGCCGGACGGATCGCGTCTCAACATTGATCCCGAGAAGATCCGCATCCTGAACCGCCTCTACAACGAGCGGCTTCGCAGCCCGAACAAGAAGATCCTCATCGTGCCTGATTTCTTCGGCCTGTATGCCGAGATGTCGTACGGCGCCATCGCCATTGATTTCGGTCTCACGTCCATGGAGGAGTGACGGACCGCACGGAGGAGGAGTGTCCGCATGAACCTGAAGCAGCTGGCCGACAAGCTGGAGCTGAAGAGCGTCACGAAGGTCTTCGACAAGGACGTGAGCGGCGTCTACATCTCCGACATGGTGAGCGACGTCATCGCGAACGCCCAGGCGGGAAACCTCCTGGTGACCGTGCAGATTCACAACAACGTCATCGCGGCCGCGAACCTGGTGGATGTCTGCGGAATCGTCGTCACGCAGGGGAAACTGCCGACGGATGACGTGGTCAAGATGGCCGAGAAGGCGGAGATCTCGATCTTCTCGACCGACCTGAACCGCTGGCAGATCGCCACGCGGTTCTACGAGGCGGGGATCAGGTAGCGCCCGGCGCGAGACGATGCGGCTCACCGAAATCGGACGGATTCTCGAGTGCGAGTGGCTCGGCGACGGGCTTCCCGGCGTTGACGTCGAGATCGTGACGTGTTTCGCGGCGGATCTCATGAGCGAGGTGCTGGCGTTTTGCGGCCCCGGAGCCCTGCTTCTGACGGGCCTCGCGAACATCCAGGCGATCCGCACGGCCGACATCGCCGAGCTGGTCGCGATCGTCTTCGTGAATGACAAGAAGCCGCCGCAGTCGGTGACCGATTCGGCGCGCGAGCAAGGACTGCCGCTCATGACCACGAAGCTCTCGATGTTCGCCGCGTGCGGGCTCCTGCATGGGCGGGGCCTCAGGCCGGCTCTCAAATGACCCGCGGCGGAGAGGAAATCCTCTACAGCGAGACGTTCCGGATCAACGGGAGCGACTTCGAGCGCGGGGGCGAGGTGGCGGCAAGGGTGAAGACGATCCTCAAGGATCTCGGGGTCGATTCCGCCGTGATCCGGCGCCTCTCGATCGCCAACTTCGAGGCCGAGATGAACGTCATCATGTACGCGAACGAGGCGGATCTGGAGCTGCAGGTGCTGTCCGACTGCGTCCGCATCGTGGTGGCGGACCGCGGCCAGGGCATCCCCGACATCGAGCTGGCTATGCAGCCCGGGTATTCCACGGCCACGCCCGAGATGCGGGCGCGGGGGTTCGGCGCCGGGCTCGGCCTTCCGAACATCAAGAGGAACAGCGACCGGTTCGCGATCGAATCCACGGTAGGAGTCGGCACCACGTTACGCTATGCCGTGCTGTTGAGCTAGGAGTCGTAGATGTTGTCCCGCCCACATTCAGTCACGATAGACGGCGCATCCTGTATCGGCTGCGTGGACTGCATGAAGGTCTGCCCCACGCGCGCCATCCGCGTGCGCGACGACCGCGCCGCGGTGAATCCCGATCTGTGCATTGACTGCGGGAGCTGCATCCGGGTCTGCCGGGTTCATGCGGCCCGGGCGGTGACATCCTCCCCTTCGGACCTCGCGCGCTTCAAGTACACGGTCGCCCTGCCCTCGCTCACTCTCTACGCGCAGTTCGGGCGCGACGTGGATCCTCCTCAGGTGAGGCACGCCCTGACGCAGATCGGCTTCGATGCGACGTACGACATCTCCCTGATGTGCGAGATGCTCGCCGGCGCCACCGATGCCTACCTCTCCGAGTGCGCGGGGCCATGGCCGAAGATCTCGGTGACCTGCCCGGCGATCGTGCGACTCATCCAGATCCGCTACGCGGACCTGATAGATCACATCGTACCGATCGAATCGGCGCGCGAGCTGGCCGCGAAGCTGCTCCGCCGCAAGCTCTCATCGGAGCTGGGCTTGGACCCGAAGGACATCGGCATGTTCTTCATCACGCCGTGCAGCGCCATCGTCAATTCGATCCACAACCCGGTTGGCCTCGATGAGTCGTACCTGGACGGCGCCTTCGCCATCAGCGAGCTCTACGGCATGCTGCTCAAGGTGATCAAGACGGCCAAGAACGTGGACAGCGCGGAGACCTCGAGCCGGCGCGGGATGCTCTGGGCGATGGCCGGCGGCGAAATCGCGGGCATGCGCAACACGAACACGATGACGGTGCGCGGCGTCGCCGACGTGCTTCACGTCTTCGATCACATCGAGGCCGGCAAGCTGCAGGCCGTGGACTTCATCGAGGCATACATCTGCCCCGACGGCTGCGTCAGCGGCCAGCTCGTCGTCGAGGGCCGTTATTCGGCCCAGCGAAATCTCCAGGAGATCGTGAAGCGGCTCGGGTCACAGCCGCAGGTGAGCGAAGAGAAGGTTCGCTCGCTCTTGCGCGAGCATTTCTTCGCGATCGAGGAGCAGGTCAAAGCCCGCCCGGTGCGGCGTCTCGGCCGCGACCTCCGCGAGGCGATCGCCCGGAAGAACGAGGTCGAGGCCATTCGGGCCCGCCTCTGCGGCAAGGACTGCGCGGCCTGCGGCGCCCCGGACTGCGCCACCCATGCCGAAGACGTCGTTCGCGGCGAAGCTACAGTAGAGGACTGCGTGTTCATCCGCCTGGATCAGCTCCGCCGGCAGGCGGAGGCCCGCGAGGGAGGAGCGACATGACCAAGCATCTGCTCGTATTGCAGCTGCGCTGCCCGCAGTGCGGCGCGTGCCTCACCGAAGGAACGCAGGTCCTTCTCGACGCCCACGTGCAGGACACTCACCAGGACGGGACCGTGCGCCTGAGCGCCGTCTTCGGCGAGTATACGTGCGAGACGGATCTCAAGCTGCCCGAGGGCGCGATCGTGGAGTTCCGCTGCCCGCACTGCGATGCGAGCGTCATGATCCCCTCGACCTGCAAGGTCTGCAAGGCCCCGATGGTCTCGCTGAACCTCGATCAGGGGGGATATGTTGAATTCTGCTCGCGCCGCGGGTGCAAGGGGCATGCGCTCGGGGGCATCGGCAACATTGACGACTTGATGAGCCTGATGAACCGGATGCTCGATACGCCGTTCGACTGAGGAGCGCCGGACGGGGACGGGCATGGGACGAAAGGGCGGTGAGGAGCGAATGGAAGCCCATCGCAAGTTCGATTTCAAGAACCTCCACTACGCCGGGCAGCGCGGGATCCTGATCCCATCGTTGCAGAAGGTGCAGGAGGAGGAGGGCTACATCAGCCGCGAGAGTATCATCGAGATCCACCGGCAGTCGGGGATCCCTTTGGCGCAGATCTACGGCGTCGCGACCTTCTACTCGCAGTTCCGCCTGCGCCCGGTCGGCAAGAACATGATCCGCGTCTGCCACGGGACGGCCTGCCACGTCAGCGGCGCGAAGGGGATCTCCCAGGCCGTCGAAGACCACCTCAAGATCGGCAACGGCGAGACGACGCCCGACAGGCTCTACACCATCGAGACCGTCTCCTGCCTCGGCTGCTGCAGCTTGGCGCCGGTGATCATGGTGAACAACGACACGTACGGAAACCTCAAGGCCGCCGACGTGAAGAAGGTGCTCCGCTCCTACAAGAAACTCCCTGAGGAGGTCTCGAAATGAGGATCCTCGTCGGCCTGGGGACGTGCGGCATCGCGGCCGGCGCGGAGGCCACCTTCCGCGCGCTGCGCGAGAAGGCGGAGGCCGCCGGGGTCCCGGTCCGCGTCGAGAAGACCGGGTGCCTGGGTATGTGCTATCGCGAGCCGCTCGTCGAGGTGCAGGACGACGGCGGGATCCACTACCGCTACGGCCACCTCACCTCGGACAAGGTGGACAGGCTGCTCGAAGAGCACGTGCGCGGCGGCCGGCCTGTCGCGGAGTGGGTCGTCTGGTCGAACAACGGGATCGGGACTGAAAAGGCGTTCCTCGAGCGCCAGCACCGGATCGTGCTGCGCAACTGCGGCCTGATCGACCCGGAACGGATCGAGCAGTACATCGAAGCGGGCGGCTACAAGGCCTTCACCGAAACACTCGAGAGGAACGATCCCGATGCAGTGATCCAGATCATGACCGAGTCGGGGCTTCGCGGGCGGGGCGGCGCGGGGTTTCTCACCGGCATGAAGTGGCGCTTCACGCGGCTCGCGCCGGGGGCGAAGAAATTCATCATCTGCAACGCCGACGAGGGCGATCCCGGCGCGTTCATGGACCGCTCGGTGCTTGAGAGCGACCCGCATTCGGTACTCGAAGGGATGGCGATCGCGGGCTTCGCCATCGGCGCCGCCGACGGCTACATTTACGTGCGCGCCGAGTATCCGAAAGCGATCGAGCGGCTGAACATCGCCATCGCCCAGGCGGAGGAGCGCGGGTTTCTCGGCGGCAACATCCTCGGCCGCGGGTTCAGCTTCAACGTGAAGCTGAAGGAGGGCGCCGGCGCGTTCGTCTGCGGCGAGGAGACCGCGCTCATCGCCTCGATCGAGGGCAAGCGCGGCATGCCGCGCGTGCGTCCCCCATTCCCCGCTTCGAAGGGGCTGTGGGAATGCCCGACGAGCATCAACAATGTCGAGACGTTCGCGAACGTCCCGTGGATCCTGACGCACGGGGCCGAGGCGTTCAATTCGCTCGGCACCGCGAACAGCAAGGGCACGAAGGTCTTCGCCATGGCGGGCAAGGTCCGCCGGGGCGGCCTCGTCGAGGTGCCGATGGGGATCTCGATCAAGGAAATCGTCTTCGGGATCTGCGGCGGCATCAAGGACGACAAGCGGTTCAAGACAGTGCAGATCGGCGGGCCGTCGGGAGGGTTCATCCCCGCGGAGCTGCAGGAGACGATCATCGACTACGAGTCCATCACGAAGACAGGCGCCATCATGGGCTCGGGCGGCCTCGTCGTCATGGACGAGACGACATGCATCGTTGACGTCGTCCGCTTCTTCCTCGAGTTCACCCAGCGGGAATCGTGCGGCAAGTGCACCTTCTGCCGCATCGGCACGAAGCGGATGCTCGAGGTCCTCACGCGCATCACCGAGGGCGATGGCCGCGAGGGGGATATCGAGCTGCTGGAGCAATTGGCCCTCTTGGTGAAGAATAATTCGCTCTGCGGGCTCGGACAGAGCGCACCGAACCCCGTGCTCACCACGCTCAGGTACTTCCGCGGTGAGTACGAGGCGCACATCAGCAACAAGAAGTGCCCGGCGCACCATTGCCAGAAGCTTCTCACGTACACGATCAGCGACGTCTGCAACGGCTGCACCGTGTGCGGCAAGGCGTGCCCGTCGGATGCGATCACCGGAGACAAGAAGGTCAAGCACGTCATCGACCAGTCGAAGTGCATCCAGTGCGACGAATGCTACCGGCACTGCAAGTTCGGCGCGGTCGTCAGGGACTAGAGGCACGGGAGGCGGCGGATCATGGACCTCATCAAGCTCGAGATCGACGGTAAGCGGGTCATCGCAAACAACAGGCAGACGATCCTCGAGGTCGCACGCGAGAACGGAATCGGGACCATCCCGACGCTCTGCCACGACGGACAGCTCGAGCCGTTCGCATCGTGCTTCGTCTGCGTCGTCAAGGTGCGCGGGGCGCGCACGCTCCTGCCGGCCTGCTCGACGAAGGTCTCGGGCGGAATGGTCGTCGAGACCAACACGCCGGAGGTCCGCCGCTCCCGCAAGGCGGCCCTCGAGCTGATGCTGTCGAACCACTACGCGGACTGCATCGGCCCCTGCCAGCTCGCCTGCCCTGCGGGCATAGACATCCAGGGCTACATCGCGCTCGCCGCCCTCGGCAAGTTCCGCGACGCCATCCGGCTCATCAAGGAGCGAAACCCCCTCCCCGCCGTCTGCGGGCGCGTGTGCACGCGGCCGTGCGAGGTCAAGGGCTGCCGGCGCACGATGCTCGACGACGCTGTCGGGATCGACTACATCAAGCGCTACATCGCCGACCTCGAGCTCGGCCAGAAGGAGACGTTCCGCCCTCAGGTCCCGCAGCCCAACGGCAAGCGGGTGGCGGTCGTCGGTGCCGGCCCCGCCGGCCTGTCCTGCGCGTACTACCTCGCGCTGAACGGCTACGGCGTGCAGATCTTCGAGGCGCTGCCCGAGACGGGCGGCATGCTCCGCTACGGCATCCCCGAGTACCGCCTGCCGAAGGAGGTCCTGGATCTCGAAGTCAGCCAGATCCTCGATCTCGGCGTGGCGCTTTCGACGAACGTCTCGCTCGGGAAGGACTTCACGATCACGAGCCTCAAGAAGGACGGCTTCGACGCCGTCTTCCTCGGGCTGGGCGCTTGGGAGAGTTCGAAGATGCGCGTCCAGAACGAGGAGGCGCCGCAGGTTCTCGCGGGTATTGACTTCCTGAAGCAGGTGGCGCTGCACCGCGCGCCCGCCGTGCGCGGCCGCGTCCTGGTCGTCGGCGGCGGCAACACCGCCATTGACTGCGCGCGCACGGCGCTCCGCCTGGGCGCCGACGAGGTCCGGGTCCTCTACCGGCGAACGCGAGTCGAGATGCCAGCGAACGAAATGGAGATCGTCGACGCGATCCACGAAGGGGTCCAGATGGACTTCCTCGTCGCGCCGATGCGCGTCATCGAGAGCGACGGCCGCGTCACCGGACTCGAGTGCGTGCGCATGGAGCTGGGTGAGCCGGATGCGAGCGGCCGGCGCAGCCCGAAGCCCGTGCGCGGCTCGGAGTTCGTCGTCGAGTGCGACTTCATTCTCGCCGCGATTGGGCAGAACACGAAGGTGCAGGAGCTCGTTGACGGGCGCGTCCCCCACTTCCTGCCCTTCGGCGAAGTGCTGAACCTCACACGCTGGCAGACGATCCAGGTCCACGAAAGGACGTTCGAGACAAGTGTTGAAGGCCTTTTCTCCGGCGGCGACGTCGTCACCGGCGCCGCGACCGCCATCGAGGCGATCGCCGCGGGCCGCAAGGCAGCGTACGCGATTGACAAATACCTGAAGACCGGCAAGGCGCAGCCCGAGCCGGTTGAGATCACGAGCCGCAAGGACACGTATCGAAAGGTGACCCTCGAAGATCTGCGCGACGGGGCGAAGTCGCAGCGGCGGAAGATGCCGGCGATGCCGCCGGACGAGAGCCGTAAGAGCTTCGCCGAGGTCGAACAGGGCTTCAGCGCGGACGACCTGCGCCGCGAGGTGCGCCGCTGCATGGAGTGCGGTTGCGGAGTCTACTTCGATTGCGATCTGCGGCGCTACGCGACGGACTACCAGGTGGACATCAACGCATTCAAGGGCGAGGCGAAGGAGTACCGTCTCGACCGCACGCACCCCCTCATCGAGCTGGATCCGAACAAGTGCATCCTCTGCGGCCGCTGCGTCCGCATGTGCGCCGAGGTGGTCGGCGTGGCGGCCTACGGCTTCGTCAACCGCGGCTTCGATACCATGGTGCGCCCGGCGCTCGGCCAATCGCTCCTCGAGACCGATTGCGTGAGCTGCGGACTCTGCGTGGGCACCTGCCCCACGGGCGCCGTCGCCGAGAAGATCCCGCTCGTGAAGCCCGGGCCCTGGCAGACGACGCCGGTGCCGAGCGTCTGCGCCTACTGCGGCGTCGGCTGCCGGCTTCGCTACGACGTCTTCGGCGACACGCTCGTCAAGACCTCGCGCGCGGAGGACGCGGGGGCGACCCTGGGGCACCATTGCCGCAAGGGCCGGTTCGGCTATCGCGACATCCAGTCGCCGGAACGGCTCCGGCGCGGCATGATCCGCGCGGGCCGCGAGCTGCAGGGCGCCCCGCTGGATGAGGCGATCCGCTACGTCGCGATCCGCCTCAAGGAACTGGTCCGTCGCCACCGCAGCGACGAGATCGCGCTCTTCGTCTCGCCGCGGATGACGAACGAGGAACTCTACCTCGCGCAGAAGTTCGCGCGCGTGGCCCTCAAGACGCACAATGTCACGTCCTTTTCGCAGCTCGTGAACCGCGACACCTCCTGCCCCGAGGTCGTCTCGAACGTGGCGTATCCCGACCTCCTCGATGCGCAGGTCATCCTCGCCGTGAACGCGGACCTCGGCGAAGAGAGTTTCGTCGTGGACCTCCTCACGAAGAAGGCGATTCGCTCGGGCGCCCGGCTCCTCTGCATCGGGCCGGAGCCGAACCGCACCTCGCAGGTCGCGGAGGTCTTCGTGCGCTGTCGTGACGGCGGCCAGGTCGCCGCGCTGGCGGCCGTGCTGAAGGAGTACGCGCGCACTCGACCGGACGCGCTCGAAGACCGGCCGGATCTGAGGGACTTCATCGCGTCTTCCACCGACGAAGAACTCAGGGAGATCTCCGGAGCGGCGCACGACGAGATCGTCGAGGCCGCGCGAATCCTGGCCGGAACGCTGCTCAAGGTGATGGTCTTCAACAAGGATTGCCCCGGCGCGCGCACCGTCGGCGACGAGCGCTTCTTCTCGGACGCGGCCGCCGCCCTCGGCTGCGGAGTCCTCGCGCTTCGGGAGAAGGCGAACGCCCAGGGCCTGCTCGACATGGGGGCGAACCCGAGCTGGCTTCCCGGCTATCTCTCGACGACGGACGAGACCGCGGTGGACCGGATCGAGAAGGAATGGTGCGTCTCGCTGCCGAGCCCCGACGGCGGTCGCGACGTGGCGCTACTTCTCCGCGAGCGAAAGATCAAGGTCGCCGTCATTCTCGGAGAGGATCCGCTCGGCGTGGAGGATCTTCCTCTTGATCTTCGCGAGGGACTCGAGGCCGCGGACTTTCTCGTCGTCGGCGATCTCTTCCTGACGATGACCGCCTCTTCGGCGCATGTCGTGCTGCCTCTATCGAGCCCGGCCGAAACCGAAGGGACGTTCACAAATCACGAGCGCCGCGTCCAGACGCTGCACCGGGCCGTTCCGCCCGCGGCGGGAATGGACACATCGCAGATCCTCTGCGACCTCGCGGCACGGATGGGCTACCGCTTCAAGATGCGCTACTCGGGGATCGAGGAGGTGACCGCGGAGATCCGGCGCGTGATGCCGCTCTACCGCGACGTCGCGTTCGACGGTCACGGGAACGACACGATCTGGGACTTGTCGGCCTTCCCCCTCAGCCGGATCGCCCCGAATTTCGCGCGGCTGCTGGAGCCGGCGGCGCAGGTGCGCACGCTCTTCCTCGACGAAAGGGAGAGGCGATTCGAGTCCTGGTTCGAAGGCGCGCTCGCCGAGGCGCGACGCACGCTGGAGGAGAGCCGGCCGATCGCGGTGTGATCGCCGCGCGCGGTCACATCGCCGCGAGCGCCTCCGCGATCGCGGCGGCCATCACGCGGTTTCCGCGCGCGTTCGGATGCCCGTCACCCTGCTGATAGTACACACTGGGACTGACGGCCTCACGCTGCGCGGCCTCGAGCAGCACGCGCTTCGTGTCCACGACCGGCGCCTGCAGCCTCCCGAACTGCTCCTTGAGGAAACGCTCGCGGCGGCTCGTCTGGTACAGGCCCGGCTCGCCGTAGAAGATGACGAAGAGCGCCTCGCGGCCCGCACCTCGCGTCTCGCCTACGATCGCCTCGATGATCTTCGTGTTGATGCGTTCCTCGGCCGCGCGTCTCCGCGGATCGTCCACAAGCAGGCGAGCCGACACGAACGCGAGGAAGTAGCTCGGAATTCGCAGCGGATGCGCGCGAAGCCACGCCTCGGTGCTTGCCGGAACCGGCACGCCTCGCAGAGCGAGAGCGCCGCCCGCGAGCTCGAAGTACGGCTTCGGCGCGCCTCGGATCGGCAGCAGACACCGCTCCATGTCCTCGGTGAGAAGGCCCACGACGATCACCGGATGCTCGAACTGACGGTGCGTCTCGCGGAGGCGGAGGTAGATCTGGTCCACGCCGTAGTTGCTGACTCCGTAGTTGTACACGACGCGTTCGGGGAGCAGGCGCCCGAGCTGCTGCGGGATCCTCTCGGCGATCGGCGTGATCCCGGCGACGAACGAGTCGCCGTAGAAAAGGACCGCCGGTCCGTCGAAGCGGGGCGCATACGCGCCCTCCGCGATGACACCGAGCGGATTTTCCGGCGTCTTCTCCGGCGACCACCCGAGCAGCGGGTCCACGTTTTGCGGCCCGCCGGAGTCCGGACTCCAGAGGGCGTGTAGCTTCCAGAAGTTCTCCGAGCCTGGGGCGGCGTACAGCGCCGGCTTTCGAAGAGGCGACACGCCGGCCGCGATGCCCGCGCGCAGCAGCACCTCGGCGGCCATCGGAAACAGAACGGCTGCGGAGAGAACCGCGAGGTTCAGATTCGTCGTGAGCGGCCGGCGGCGAAGGAGGATGGTGGCGAGCCCCCCGCCGATCATCACCGCGTCGAATGCGCGGATGATTGCCGTCTTCGCCGCCGGCAGCGCGTGGTCAACACTCAGATAGCGGGCGAGGAGCCACTCGTTGAGGACGAGACCGAGAACGATGTAGAGCGCACCGAGCGCGAGCAAGAACCGCAGGCGACGCGCCGTCCTCTCCGGGTCCACGCTCTCCCCCACTGTCTCCCCGTGATCCTCTCAGTCGCCGTAGTAATCGGCGAGGTTGCGCGGCGTCTCGACGAGGCGCACCCGGTGGAGCCGCCCCGCGGGGAGATTGGCCTCCAGGCGCCGCCAGATCGCCCGCGCGATGTTCTCTGCGGTCGGGTTCTCCGTGGCGAACTCCGGCAGGTCCACGTTCAGGTTCTTGTGGTCGAACGGCTGCAAGACCTCGCGATCCACGACCACGTCCAGCTCCCCGAGTGGCACGAGCTGCCCGGTCCGCGGATCCGGCGCCCCTTCGACCGTGATCTCGACGACGTAGTTGTGGCCGTGACCGTTCGGATGGTTGCACTTGCCGAAAACGCGCTCGTTTTCCACGTCCGAGAGAGCCGCGCTGTGAAGCCTATGAGAGGCGCAGAAGTCATAGACGCGCGTGAGCCGCATCGAACCATCGTCCTTTCCTTCGTACTCGGCGAAAAGCCCTTCGTTCTCGTGGAGCGTCAACCGCGCGAGATGAACGCCCGGAGGCCAGCCGGCCTGTCCGAGCCGCGACCAGAGCACGCGGATCAGGTTCTCGAGCGTCGGCACGCGATCCCGAAGTTCCTCGACTTCATCGTTGAGCATCCGCCCCGAGATGCCGCGGAGCCCGACCGCGAGCAATCGCTCCTTGAGCTCCTTGACGTTCATCACCATGCCGCTTCGCGGATCAATGCCGCCCCGTACCGTCGCCTCGAGCATGTAGTCGTGCCCGTGGCCGAGGGTGCGAGCGCCGTCACCGAAGAGACGCTCGCGCTCATCCTTGGGCAGCGATGCGACGGCAAAATGATGGGCCGCGCTGAAACGAACGCGACGCGTCAGGTGCATGGGGCCTCCAGGGGTGCGGCTTCCATTGTCGGTGACGCGCGCTGCGAGGGCAATGGGGACTTGGCAAGGGATGGGCGCGCATCCGGGCGTGCACCCGGGCAGGATCCGGGCGCCCTTCCGCCGGCCCCGCCGGAGCGCCTATCATCCCCCCATGCGCCGATGGCTCCTGTGGGTCGGGCTCGGGCTCGCCGCCTTGTTGGTCGCGTTGCCCGTATTCTCGATCCTCTTCCTGCGATGGATCCCTCCACCGACCACGGCGATCATGCTGCAGCAGCAAGTCGGCGCTTGGCTCTCGCGCGAGGGCGATCCCCGGCCGCAGTACCGCTGGACCGGCTGGGATCGAATCTCGCCCCACGCGCGCATCGCCGTCGTCGCGGCCGAGGATCAGAACTTCCCGCGCCACTCCGGATTCGACGTCAAGGCTATCGAGGACGCTCTGGAGGAACACCAGAACGGCCGGCGTCTACGCGGCGCGAGCACGATCTCCCAGCAGGTCACGAAGAACCTCTTCCTCTGGCCGGGCCGGAGTTTCGTGCGCAAGGGGCTCGAGGCGTACGTCACCGTTCTCCTCGAGGCCCTGTGGCCGAAGCGGCGGATTCTCGAGGTGTATCTCAACACGGCCGAGATGGGTCCGGGGATCTTCGGCGTCACGACCGCGAGCCGCCTGTACTTCGACAAGACCCCCGCGGCCCTCACGCCGTACGAGGCGGCGTTGCTCGCGGCTGTTCTTCCGAACCCCAAACGCCTGCACGCAGACCGACCTTCGGCCTACGTTCGGCAGCGAACCTCGTGGATCCTGGGGCAGATGGCACGGCTCGGAGGCGAAGAATATCTAAAGGGGATGTGATCGAGAGCCCACCCCACCCTCCTTCTCCTGGTAACGGATTCCAGGCTGGGTTATCCTTTTTGGCAGCAGTCGCGGCGCGGCGTCGGCCGCCGCGGACTCATCAGCCTCAGGAACTTCGACACCAAGGAGGTGGGCATGCTCCCGTGGCTCGGCGCACCTCCGCTTGAATCCCCCGAGGACGCGCGGCTCGTGGACGGGTGCTCGGTCGCCGTGCTCGGCTCCGGCCCCGCCGGGTCCTTCTTCGCCTACTTCCTCCTGGAGATGGCCGCCCATGCGGGTCTGAGACTCCAAGTGGACCTCTACGAGCCCAGGGACTTCTCCAAAGCCGGCGCGCAAGGCTGCAACATGTGCGGCGGTATCATCTCTGAATCGCTGGTGCAGAACCTGGCGGCGGAGGGGGTCAACCTGCCTCCGGCGGTCGTCCAGCGAGGAATAGACTCGTACGTGCTTCACATGGATGTCGGGAGTGTGCGGATAGACACCCCCTTGCACGAGAAGAGGATCGGCGCGATTCACCGCGGGTCCGGACCCCGCGACCTCAGTACCGCGAGATGGGAGAGTTTCGATCTCCACCTCCAGCGGCGTGCACTGGCCCGCGGCGCGAGACTCATCGCGGGACGCGTGGACGCGGTGGACTGGAGCGAGCGCCGTCCTTGGGTGCGCGTTCGAGACGGCGAGCGCAAGCAATACGATTTGATCGCCGTCGCGGTGGGTGTGAATTCGACGATCCTGCCGGTCTTCGAAGCCCTGAACTTGGGTTACCGGCGACCGAAGACGACCAAGACGGTGATCCGTGAGTACTTCCTTGGAGAAGATGTCATCGCCGCCACCCTCGGGACATCCATGCACGTCTTTCTGCTGGATATCCCGAGGCTCGAGTTCGCCGCGATCATCCCCAAAGGGGATTACGTCACGATGTGCCTGCTGGGAGAGGACGTGGACAATGCGCTCATCGAGGACTTCGTCGGCCGCAGAGAGGTCGTGGCTTGCATGCCTCCCGGTTGGGATGCGCAGGCGCGCTCCTGTCAGTGCCTGCCGCAGATGAATATCCGAGGGGCGGACATGCCTCTCGCCGACCGGCTCGTCTTCGTCGGAGACTGCGGCGTCACCCGACTGTACAAGGACGGCATCGGCGGCGCTTACCGGACGGCGAAGGCCGCAGCACGCACCGCGGTATTCGAGGGCGTGTCCGCCGCGGCCTTTCGCCGCGGCTATCTTCCGGCCTGCCGCCGCATCGCCCGGGACAACGACGTCGGCCGGATCGCCTTCTTCCTCACGAGACTCGTCCAGCGGATGCGGCTGGCCCGCCGCGCCATGTATCGCACAGTGGTCGCGGAGCAGAGCAAGGCGGCGAACGCCCGGAGGCTCAGCGGCGTTCTCTGGGACATGTTCTCGGGCAGCGCTCCGTACAAGGACATCTTCTCACGCATGCTGCATCCGGCACTCATGGGCGCACTCGCTCGATCCGCCGCGGTGAGCGCCGTCCACAGCGAGCGTCCCGTTCCAGTGGAGGATAAGAAGTCATGAGCACCGGTGCGCTTGGGAAGGTCTATGAAGACGGGGAGATCCTGATGCGACAGGGCGAGGCCGGAGACGGCATGTTCGTCATTCAGGAAGGGCAGGTCGAGATCGTCGTGGACGCCGGCGGGCATTCGACAAGGGTGCGGGTTGCAGGCGAGGGCGAGATCATCGGCGAGATGGCGGTCTTCGAGAACGTGGTCCACTCGGCCACGGTCCGCGCCATGGGCCGCGTGCGCGCGCTGACGGTGGACCGGCGGAATTTCCTGCGACAGATCAACGAGGATCCCTCTATCGCCTTCCGACTCGTGCAGACGATGTCCCGGCGCGTTCGCGAATTGAGCGAAGAGGTGGTCCGGCTCAAGAGACAATCCTGACATATCGAAACCTGGGCCGGAGGGACCCTCCCGGTGGGAGATTCGCGTTTTCGGTATGTGACCCCTTCGGGGGACGCGGCAGCGGGCCTGTTTCTGCTCGCGGACCAAGGAGCGGCCGGCGAAGCCCGCTTCGCGTTCTATCATCAGCTCGAAATCGGGCGAGACGAGCCGGGCCGTGACGCGGCGCCTGGAACGCTGCTCGTATCCGACCCAACCGTCTCCTTCCGCCATTGCGTCTTGAGCCGGCTCGCCGACGGAAGGTGTACGCTGCGCGATCTCAGCAGAAACGGGACGCGGATTGACGGACGGCGGCTGGTCCCGAACGTGGAGACGGAACTCCATCCTGGGCAGGTGATCGAGCTGGGGGCCGGATGTCGCTTCCGAGTTGCCGGCGAACCGCCGGCGGCCGGCGGCGGTCCGGCCGAAGGCCGCACGATCAGCGCGACGGGGACCGTCATCGCGACGATCCTCGTCGGCGATATCCGGGACTACACCGTGCTGGTACGGACGCAGCCCAAAGCGGATGTTCAGGATTCCGTGAATCGGGTATTCGCATCTCTCACTTCGGCGGTGACGGAACACGAGGGCACGATGAAGGAGTACCAGGGCGACGCGATCTTCGCGTTCTGGGAAGGCGACCTGCGCGGGAGGCAGGCCGGAGCCGCTTGCAGGGCGGCCCTGGCGCTGGACCGCCTCGCCCGGGAGCTGGCCGGCGATCCCGCCGTCTGGACACCGCGCGACTTCGCTCTCAGAATGGACTGGGCCCTGGCGACCGGGTCCGTGCGAATTGACGCGCTGGGAGGCGCACGCCCCACCGGCCTGTCCATGGTGGGCGACCCCGTGACGTTCGCGTTCCGCCTCGAGAAGTTCGCGAACGATGAGACGGGCCGGATCCTCGCTTGCCACGCCACGCGCGAGATGGCCAAGCGCGATTACGTGTTCCGGGATCTCGGCGAGATCCAAGCGAAGGGATTCGACAAGCCCGATCGCGTTTACGCCCTCGAAGGTCTGCGCGTCCGGGAGGAAGCAGGGGCATGAAGATCCAGATGTTGCCGTCCGCCGCGGGCGGCGGCCTTCACCAGTTTCTCACGACATTTCTGGTCAACGACCGAGTCGCGATTGACGCCGGCTGCCTCGGTTTTCACGGCGACCCCAAGGATCAGGTGCGCGTGCGTCACGTCTTCCTGACCCACAGCCACGCGGATCATGTTTGCTCGCTTCCGCTCTTCGTGAATCACGTCACGGACTGCGGGGCGCCGCCGGTCACGCTGTACGGATCAGCTCCCACACTGGAGAGCGTCCGAAACGACATCTTCAATGGCCGAACCTGGCCGACCCTGGACCGGTTTTCGTGCGACGGGGTCCCGCTCGTGCGGTTGGAGGTCCTGACTGCCGGGCGATCCGTGACGGTGGATGGGCTGTCGGTCACCGCCGTCCCGGTTGATCACGTAATCGGCACTCTGGGATACATCGTGGACGACTCGCGATCTGCCGTAGCGATCTCGTCCGACTCCAGAGCGACGGAGGAGATCTGGCGAGAGGCGTCGCGGCTGCCGCATCTCAAGGCGGCCTTCATCGGAGTGGCTTTTCCGAACGCGCGAAGCGAACTCGCCGAGATCGCCGGGCACATGACCCCCGCGGCGTTCGAGCGGGAAGTCGCCAAGCTCCCGCCCCACGTGCGCATCGTGGCGATCCACATGAAGCCGATCTACCATCAACAGATCGAGGATGAATTGCGCGGCATGGGGCTGCGAAACGTCGTGGCCGGCGTCGCGGGACATGACTATGTCTTCTAGCCTGCCGCGCGGCTCCAGCATCGACGCCGCCGCTTCCGTTCCGTGTCCGCCGGCGCGCCGGTTCGTCTTCGCTCTCGAGACCTGCGTGGCTGCAAGCCCCGAGCGCGCCTTCCGGCCCATCGAGCGGATCGGCGGGGAGACGGGATGGTATTCGCCCGGCTTTCTGTGGCGCCTGCGCGGCTGGCTCGACCTCCTTCTGGGGGGAGTCGGAATGAGGCGGGGACGGCGGGATCCCGAGCGGCTGGCCGAAGGGGACTGCGTGGATTTCTGGCGCGTCGAGAGGATCGAGCCGAACCGCTTCCTGAGACTCAGAGCCGAAATGAAGTTGCCCGGGCAAGGCTGGCTCGAATTCGAGGTTGTACCGGACGGGTCCGGGCGGTCAATGATCCGCCAGAAGGCGGTGTTCGATGCGTCCGGGACGCCGGGCGTCGCCTATTGGCATCTTCTCTATCCGGTGCACCAGCTCATCTTCAATCGGATGCTGGAGGGCATCGCCAGGGCATCCACCCGCAATCGAAACGCCGAACGCAGCTGACCTTCCACGACCCGGCCTCTTGATCCCCGCACAAAAACGCCGGCCCCGACTGCTCCCCGCTTCGACTCTCGGGTTCCTCAGCCCCGCCCGCGAAACGGTCGTCCGAGCGCCGCGGGAACGCCCGTCGCCCCTCGCGACGAGAGTCCGAGGACGAGAAGCGTCAGGACGTACGGCAGCATCTGGTAGAACTGGTAGGGCGCCTCGACGCCGAGAATGCGCGCCCCCTGGAACCTCACCTGGAAAGCCATCGCCGCACCGAACAAGAGCGCGCCGACGACGCCAAGGCCCGGCTTCCACCGCGCGAAGACAACGATCGCGAGCGCCACGAAGCCCCGTCCCGCGCTCATGTTCTCCACGAAGGTGTTCGAGTACGCGATCGAGAGGTAGCTCCCCGCGATGCCGGCCATGAGCGCTCCGAAGAGCACCGCCACGATGCGCACCCGCTGCACGGGAACTCCCGCGGCCGCCGCCGCGTCGGGGTTCTCGCCGCAAGCGCGAAGACGAAGCCCGGGGAGCGTTCGGAAGAGGAAGAACGCCGTCGCCGGAACGAGGGCGTAGCCCATGTATGCGTAGAGATTCTGATCGAAGAAGGCCGGGCCGACCAGCGGGAGCTTCGAGAGCCATGGGACTTGCACCGCCGTGAAGGTCGGCGCGATGAGCCGCTCGCCGGCCGCGTTTGCGATTCGCCTGAAGAACACGCCCGTGATCCCGAGCGCCAGGATGTTGAGAGCGACGCCCGCGACGATCGCATCAACCCGCGCGCGCACGACGAGCCACGCGAGAAGGGCGCCGAGAGTGAGCCCCGACGAGGCGCCGAGAAGGAGCCCGAACTCGGGCGAGCCCGAGAGGAACGCGCCGGCGAACCCGCCGAAGGCGCCGGCGAGCACCATCCCCTCGATTCCGATGTTGAGCACGCCCGCCCGCTCGACGACGATTTCCCCCAGCACCGCCAGCAGCAGCGGCACGGAGATGCGAACGGCCGCATCGAGGAGGCCCGCCAGCGTCTCGCTCATGTCCCTGTCTCCGCGCGCTCCCTCGTCCGCAACGACGGCACGACGCCGGCCGCGACCGACGAGAGGATGACGACCGCTTGCACGACGAGCACGACCACGTAGGAAACGCCCGCTTCCTGCTGCAAGCGGCTCGAACCAGCATCCAGAGCGCCGAAGAGGAGCGCCGCGGGCGGCACCGCGGCCGGCCGCAGCCGCG
>JAGVPR010000267.1 GCA_020052115.1 Candidatus Eiseniibacteriota bacterium | reverse complement strand
GCAACCCGGGCCGCTCGCTCGCTCCTCCATTGACAAGAGCCCCCCCGCTCCGCGAAGAATGTCGGGCGTCCCGGCGCTCAGGCCGGAGAGAGGAAGGTCGCGGTGAAACGCGATGCACCCATCGCCCGCGTTCGCAACATCGGCATCATCGCTCACATTGATGCCGGAAAGACGACGACCACCGAGCGCATTCTCTTCTACACCGGCGTTTCCCACAGGATCGGCGAGGTGGACGACGGAACGACGGAGATGGACTGGATGGGGCAGGAGCGCGAGCGGGGGATCACGATCACCTCGGCGGCGACGACCTGCTCCTGGCGCGAACACAGGATCAACATCATTGACACGCCCGGTCACGTTGACTTCACGGCCGAGGTCGAGCGCTCGCTTCGCGTCCTCGACGGGGCCGTCGTCGTTCTCGACGCCGTGGCCGGCGTGGAGCCTCAGTCCGAGACCGTCTGGCATCAGGCCGACCGATACGGTGTCCCGCGCTTCATCGTCGTGAACAAGATGGATCGCATCGGGGCGGACTTCGAGCGGGTCCTCGAGGACATCCGGCAGAAGCTGCGCCCGCAGCCGGTGCCGATCCAGATCCCGCTGGGCGTCGAGGAGCGTTTCGAAGGCGTCGTGGATCTCGTGCGCATGTGCGCGCTCCGTTGGGACGGAAGCACCGAAGGGATCGAGATCCGCGAATCCGAAGTCCCCGCGGCGCTTCGCGAGAAGGCCGAGGCGTATCGCTCGGCGATGCTCGAGGCGGCCGCCGCGGAGGACGAGCCGCTCCTCGAGAGGTACGCGGGCGGCGAGACCCTCGAGCCGGCGGAGATACTGAAGGGGCTGCGCGCCGGAACGCTGCGCGGGTCGTTCGTGCCGGTGATGTTCGCCGCCGTCCTTCGTAACCGCGGCGTGCAGCCGGTGCTCGACGGCATCGTGGACTTCCTTCCGGCCCCGAACGAGGTTCGCCCGGCCCGCGGCGTGAACCCCGCGACCGGCCAGGTCGAGGAGCGCCGTTCGGCGGACGCCGAGCCGTTCTGCGCCCTCGTCTTCAAGACGTTCACGGAGCGCGACCGCGGGAGGATCAACTACATCCGCGTCTACTCCGGCAAGGCGGAGGCGGGCGCGGAGATCTTGAACGCCACGCGCAAGGAGCGCGAGCGGATGGCTCGCCTTTTCCACATGCACGCCGACAAGCGCAAGCGAATCGAGGCCGTCTTCGCGGGCGACATCGCCGTGGCCGTGGGCCTCAAGGAGGCGGCCACGGGCGACACGCTGACCGCGCCCGATCATCCGCTGATCCTCGACGGGATGACGTTTCCGGATCCGGTCGTCCACGCCTCGATCGAGGCGCGCACTGTGGGAGACGAGGAGCGGATGCACTACGCGCTGGGCCGCCTGGCCGCGGACGATCCGACGCTTCGTGTGCGAACGGATGAGAACACCGGCCAGTTCCTCGTCGCCGGGATGGGGGAGCTGCACCTCGAGGTCATCGCCGAGCGGCTCCGAAGCGAGTTCAACGTGGGCGTGCGGCTCGGCAAGCCCCAGGTCGCCTACCGCGAGACGATCCGCGAGGCGGTGGTGCAGGAGGGGGTCTTCCAGCGCATGCTCGCCGGCAAGGAGCACTACGCCCGCGTGCTCGTGCGCCTCGAACCGGCCGCGCGCGCATCCGGCTTCCAGTTCTCGCGGGATCCAGGGGCCGCCGTCTTGCCGCCGCCGTATCTGGCGGCCGTGGAGGCGGCGGCGGGCGACGCGATGTCGGGCGGTGTCGTGGGCGGCTACCCGGTGGTTGACGTGAAGGTGGAGCTGGTGGAGGTGACGTTCCACGAGGTCAGCGCCTCTGAGCTGGCATTCCGGAACGCGGTTGTCACGGCGGTCAAGGACGGGATGCGACACGCCGCGCCGGCGCTCCTCGAGCCGATCATGTCGCTCGAAATCACGGTGCCGCGGGAGTTCGTCGGACCCGTGCTGCAGAACCTCGCCGCTCGACGGGGACGCGTGCTCGGAACCACGGTTCGCGGCGCTTTGCAGGTGATCCACGCGCGCGCGCCTTTGTCGCGCATGTTCGGTTACGCGACCGAGCTTCGCTCGAGCACCCAGGGCAGAGCCACGCACTCGATGCAGTTCGAGAACTTCGATCTGCTCGAGGAGGAGTAGCGTGATGAACGGCTCCCGCGGGAAGGACGCGTACCGGAAGATGTCGTACCAGGATCTGATCAACTGGCCGCGACGTCTGGCTCGCGAGGCGCCGTTCCTCGAACGCGAGCTGGCGCTCGCGCCGGACCGCTCGGTTCTCGACGTCGGCTGCGGACCCGGCGTGCATGCGCGTCACTTCGCCGCCCTGGGGTTTCGCGTGGTCGGGGTGGATCGCTCCCCGGACATGCTCGAGAGCGCGCTCGGGGAGCCGCTGCCGCCGAATCTGTCGTTCGTCGAGGGGGACCTCACACGATTGGCGGACGTGGTGAAGGACCGTTTCGGCGCCGCCGTCTGCCTGGGGAACACCCTGCCGCATCTCGAGACGGAGGAGGCGCTCGGCGCCGCGTTTCGCGCGATCGCCTCGCGGCTCGTTCCGGGCGGGATCTTCATCAGCCAGATCCTCAACTACGAGCGGATCGCCACGCAGAAGATCCGGCATCTCCCGCCGAACATCCTCCCCTCGAGCGACGGCGAGGTCGTCTTCCTGCGGTTCATCGAGATGGAGGAAGGCGGCGCCGTGCGATTCTGCCCGACCGTGCTCGGCTACCACCCCGACAGGGATCCGCCGCTCGAGTTGCTGGACAGCAGGCTCATTCACCTGCGGGGATGGCGCTCCCCGGAGATCCTGACGGCCCTCGTCGAGGCGGGATTCGAGAAGATCCGGCTTCATGGCGACATGGCGGGGGGCCCGTTCGATCCCGCGCAGTCGGCCGATGTGGTCGCGATCGCCGCCATCCCCCCGAGGCGAACCTAACAGGCATCTCCAGCGCTTTTGCGCCAGCCGGCCCAGACTCGAAGGCTGGCCGCCAGAAGCGCGACCCCGATCACCGCGTAGATCGCGCCGCGCGCGGGGATGGGAAGGGGGCTTTCGCGCAAGAGCCTCCCGAGGGCCATCATGAGCGCGACCAGGATCCAGCTCCTCCACGACAGGAAGCCGCCGAGACAGCGGCTGTCGCCACGCTCCTCGATCCGGCTGACGATGCGGCGTGCAGGGCGGTCGAGGACGAAGCGCGCCTTGGCGAAGCCCGCGGCCACCGCCAGCACCCACACCGGCGCAGCGATCCGCCAAGGCGCCGTCAAGAGCCATCGGGTACCGGCGATGAGAAGCCCCGAGCCCACCGCGGACCAGAGAAGGCCGGCGGCCAACAAGTGCGTCCGGCGCGAGGCCGTGGGCGCCGGGATGCGCCTCCTTCGGGAGGTCGAGGGCCCGTTCATCGCGCCCCACCATAGCGCAACGCCCGAGGGTCGTGCGGATCGTCTTCCAAGGGCCCCGCAGGGAGCGTCAAGAGCATCTTGACATCCGTATATCGTATTAATACAATACTCCGCAAGACCCCTGCGGCGCCGCGGTGTCTGCACGGGAACGGGGGGTGAGGGAAGGGTGGTCGAGGGAAGCTGGGGAGGAGGGGAGACGGACGATGCCGGTGACTCGCAGGAAGTTCATCCGCATCGGCGCGGCGTCCGCGGGGGGCATGGTCCTCGGGGGCGGGCTCGTCAGCGATTGGTACGGACTCGACGCCCCGCGCCTGACCGACCCGGCGACAGACGGCGATCGCATCGTCCCGACTTTCTGCGAGATCTGCTTCTGGAAGTGCGGCGTCCTCGCGCACGTCAAGCAGGGCCGCGTCACGAAGCTCACCGGTCATCCGGACCATCCGCTGAGCCGGGGTCGTCTCTGCCCGCGCGGGGCCGGCGGGACCGGGCTCCTCTACGATCCCGACCGTTTGAAGAAGCCGCTCGTGCGCACGGGCCGCCGCGGCGAGGAGACGTTTCGGGAGGCGAGTTGGGAGGAGGCGCTCGACCGGATCGCCGGCGAGATGGACCGGCTGCGCCGCGACTACGGCCCGCAGTCCATGGCGCTCTTCCAGCACGGATACGGCTCTTCGTGGTTCACGCACCTCTTCCGCGCTTACGGCTCGCCGAACATCGCCGCGCCGTCTTACGCGCAATGCCGGGGCCCCCGGGAAGTGGGTTTCCAGCTCACCTTCGGCGACGGCGTCCTCTCGCCCGAGCGCGTGGACATGGAGCGGGCGGACTGCATCGTTCTCATCGGATCCCACCTCGGCGAGAACATGCACAACACGCAGGTCCGGGACTTCGCCCGGGCCGTCGGGCGCGGCGCGACCGTCATCGTCGTGGACCCTCGTTTCAGTGTTGCCGCCGGAAAGGCGGATCACTGGCTTCCGATCAAGCCGGGGACCGACATCGCGCTGCTGCTTTCCTGGATGAATGTCCTGATCGAGGAAGGGCTCTACGACCGGAGCACCGTCGAGAACTTCACGACCGGCTTCGACCAGCTCCGCGCGCACGTGGCCGGAAAGACGCCGGAATGGGCCTACGCCCGCACCGGCATCAGGCCCGAGCTGATCCGGGCCACGGCGCGCAAGATCGGCGCCGCGAAGCCGGCGGCGGTCATCCATCCCGGGCGCCGGGTGACCTGGTACGGCGACGACACGCAGCGCACCCGCGCGATTGCGATTCTCACCGCGCTCACCGGTTCCTGGGGACGCGCGGGCGGCTACCTGTTGCCGACCGCGATGAAGGTCCCGAAGTATCCGTACGCGCCATATCCCGCGCCGGACGCGCCCGCGGCGGACCGCGCGAAGCCGAGTGATTTCCCGATGGCCGACGCAACACTCGCCTCGGGTCTCTGCGCGGCGACGATCCCGGGCTCGAGCGCCTACGGCGCCAAGGGCTGGATGGTCTACGGAACGAATCTCCCGTTGACGCTGCCGGAGCCGGAGCGCGTGGAAGCCGCCCTGCAGGAGGCGGAGTTCATCGTCGCGATTGATGTGCTGCCGGCCGAGATCTGCGGCTGGGCGGACGTCGTGCTGCCCGAGGCGACCTACCTCGAGCGCGCCGACGACATTGACGCGCCCGCCTACCGAGAGCCGTACGCTGCGCTTCGCCAGGAGGTCGTGTCCCCGCTCCATGATTCGAAGCCCGGGTGGTGGATCGCGAAGGAGATTGCGAACCGCCTCGATCTCGCCTCGTTCTTCCCGTGGAAGGACGTGGACGAGTACGTTGACGCGCGGCTTTCGGCGGCGGGGATTGACCGCAGGGAAATCCGCGAGAAGGGTGTCGTCCTCGGGCCGCGGACGCCGTGCACGTACGAGGAGGGGATCGCTCCCGAATTCGGGACGGAGTCCGGGAAGATCGAGCTTTACAGCGCGGCTCTCGCCGCCGCCGGATTCGATCCGATCCCGGAATTCCGGCCGCCGGAAGAACCTCCCGCCGGGTACTTCCGGCTCCTCATCGGCCGCTCCCCCGTGCACACCTTCGGCCGCACGACGAACAACCGACTCCTCTCCGAGGTGTGCGACGAGAACGAGGTCTGGGTCGCCGCCTCGGCGGCTAGAGAACTGGGCATCGCTTCGGGGGAGCGCGTCGTTCTGGTGAACCAGGACGGCGTCGAGGAGGGTCCGGTCAAGGTGAAAGCCACCGAGAGGATCCGGACCGATTGCGTGTTCCTCACTCACGGCTTCGGCCATCGCGCGAAAGCACTCTCGTTCGCGCGCGGCCGCGGCGCGGATGATGCGCGCCTCATGACGCGGGTGAGCGTGGACCCGATCATGGGCGGCACCGGCATGAACGTGAACTTCGTCACGCTGAAGAGAGTCTGACGCATGCCTCGAAGGATCATGGTTTTGGACACGGTCCGCTGCGTCGGGTGCAGCGCGTGCGTCATCGCCTGCAAGACGGAAAACGCCGTTCCCGCGGGCGGATTCCGCGACTGGGTCGTCGGGGAGACGCGCGGCCGGTTCCCACAGCTCTCTTTGGAGAACCGCTCCGAGCGCTGCAATCACTGCGACCACGCGCCCTGCGTTGACAACTGCCCGACGGGCGCCTCCTATCGCGCGGCCGACGGCGCCGTGCAGATCGCGCGGGCGAAGTGCACGGGCTGCAAGAGCTGCATCGCGGCCTGCCCGTACGGCGCGCGCTTCGTGCACGCCGACGGCTTCGTGGACAAGTGCACCTTCTGCGCGCACCGGGCGGGGAAGTCCACGGCTTGCACCGACGTCTGTCCGACCGAGTGCATCACCTTCGGCGACGCGAGCGACCCCGAGTCCGCGGTGAGCCGGCTCCTCGCTTCGCGCCGGTGGAAGGTGCTCGCGCCGGAGACCGGAACGGAGCCGAAGGTCTATTACCTACTGTGAGGGGCTTGGCGGGCGGGTGAGAGGGTGCCTATGAGCGAGATGGATATCTTCAAGGCGGCGACGGCCGAAGCGGGACCCTGGTGGACGTGGCCCGTGCCGGTGTATCTGTTCCTGGGCGGGCTGACGGCCGGGTTGATGGTGCTCGCGGGGCTCCGCCGGCTGCTTCGCCCCGCCGAGAAGTCATCGGATCCGTTCCGGCTTCTGCTCTGGCTCGCGCCCGTGCTCCTGACGCTCGGCATGCTCGCGCTCTGGCTGGATCTCGAGCACCGGTGGAATGCCGCGCGCTTCTACTTCGCGTTCCATCCGGACGCCCCGATGTCCTGGGGCTCGTGGATCCTTGTCGCCGTCTATCCGGCGTCAGTCCTCTTCGCGCTGGCCGAGCTGCCGGAAAGCGCGCGGCGGCGGCTCGTGCTTGCG
>JAGVPR010000358.1 GCA_020052115.1 Candidatus Eiseniibacteriota bacterium | reverse complement strand
TCGGCCAGACCCGCGACTACGCGATCGTGCCCTATGATTCCAATGGATATGCCGCTCCGGCGCGAACTTTGCAGTTGCCGGCGTTGACGGTCGCCCCGGCGGCCGGCGGCGCGATCGTGCGCGGCATGGACATCGAGCTGGGCTCCGAGCATCCCGGTTTCCCCGCCGGCCCCGGTGAAAGGTCCGGCGGCCGCCTGCTCGAGGTGAAGTCGGGCGCGCAGATAGACGGCCGTCAGGCGGGCCGCCACTTCCGGAACCATGGCAATCGCGTCGGCGAGCTTCGATTCGTCATCAACGCATCGGATGAAGCGCAGGTGAAAGATGCGGCGCGGGAGCTGTGGGATGGGATCGGACAGGTCTTCGCCGGCGACGCCGACGTCCCGGCCAACGCGGCGCTCGCGGGCGCGATTCTGCGTGACGCCGGCGTGAATATTCCGGCGGGCCAGCTCGGAAACAGGTTGGCCGGCGCTCCTCCGGATGCCTGGCTCGACGCGCTCGCCGCGGCGTTCATCATCCGCCGCCGGCTGGTGCCTCCGATCGTGCGCTGAGAGGCCCGGCGGGAGCCCTCTCCATGCCCCCGCGGTCTCGTTTCGCTCTCGGGCGCCCGGGATTTCTCAGCGCTAACTCCCACATCTTCAACCCGTTCCAATTTTTATTCCCTCCTCGCTTGACAACTGCACATATGTGCAGTAAGCTGCCGTTGTGATGAACGAGAACCCCGCAGCGGGCGCGCCGCGACGGACGACGCCCCGAGGGAGAGGCGCCGCGCCGAAGCGGCCCCCGCGCGGGATTCCAGGCACTTCGAAGCGATGGTCGGACGGCCCGCGGAGGGACGGATGAAGAACCCGGAAGGCCGTGAGCGAGAGATCCTCGATTTCATCCGCGAGGCCATTCTTCAGCGCGGTTCCTCTCCGACGATCCGCGAGATCGGCCTGGCCTTCGGCATCGCTTCGACGAACGGCGTTCGCTACTACCTCGATCTGCTCGAGCGCCGCGGCTACATCCGCCGCCAGGACCGCATCTCGCGCGGCATCGAGGTCGTCACGGGACCCGGCATCGCTCCGGCCATGCGGCCGGTGTCGGTCCCCATCGTCGGCCGCGTGGCCGCGGGCGCCCCGCTGCTCGCCGAGGAAAACATCGAGGACCACATCCTTCTCGATCCCTCCATGGCCCCCGGCAAGGGGCACTTCGCTCTGCGCGTGCGCGGCGACAGCATGACCGGCGCAGGGATACTCGACGGCGATCTCGTCCTCGTTCGCCCGCAACGTGACGCGCAGCCGGGCGAGATCGTCGTCGCACTCCTCGGCGACGAGGCGACCGTGAAGCGTCTCGCCCGCCGCCGTGGCCGATATTTCCTCGATCCGGAGAACGACGCCTACGAGCCGATCCCGCTCGAGGCGACGGACCGCGAGGTCCGTCTGCTCGGGCGCGTGATCGCTCTCGTCCGGCACTACGCATAACGGCCTTCGGCCCCCGGCCGGCCGCGTGTCATGGGTCCATGACCCCTCCGCACGGCAGCCGGCCGGGGGACGTCATCTCTGACCGGGTCGCGGCGGGAAGGTGAGCGTACCGATGATCGAATCCATCGAGGAACCGATCGAGGTTCTCGGACTCTTCCGCGGCGGCGGCCTGCAGCCGCTCCGCTTCCGCTGGAAGAACCGGGTCATCCAGGTCCGCAAGGTCACGGGCGACTGGTCCGTGAACGACGGCCGCGACCGGATCTACTACTTCTCGGTCCTCGGCGATAACTCCGACTACTACGAGCTGTCGTACCACACCCGAAAGCTGGCCTGGCAGTTGAGCCGCGTCTGGCTCGCGGGCTGATCCCGCGAAGGAAGTGCGGTGCGCGCCGACAAGAGGCGCGCGGGAGGAGACGACATGGAGATGGCCCGCCGGTGCATCCTGCACATAGACATGGACGCGTTCTTCGCGGCAGTCGAGGCGACGATGAACGAACGCTACAAAGGGAAACCGCTGATCGTCGGAGGCGACCCGTCGCGCCGGGGCGTGGTCTCCACCGCCTCGTATGAAGCGCGCCGCTTCGGAGTGCGGTCCGGCATGTCGCTCGCGGAGGCGTACTACCGCTGCCCGCAAGCGATCTTCATCGAAGGCAACCCGCACAAGTACGTCTATATCTCAGGCCAGGTGCTCCGCATCGTGAAAACGAAGAGCCCTCGGGTGGAACCGTACTCGATAGATGAGGCGTTCATCGAGATGGACGGGGGGATGGCGCTCGAAGAGGGGATGGAAACGGGCCGCGAGATCAAGGACGAGATCCGCGCGCAACTCTCCCTCACCTGTTCGATCGGCGTGGCGCCGAACCGTTACCTCGCGAAGATGGCCTCCGGGGTGAAGAAGCCGGACGGGCTCACGATGCTCGACGCGGACTCGTTCCGCCGCCTCTTCTGGACCAAGCCGACCGACACCCTCTTCGGGGTCGGCGAAAAGACCGCGGCCGCGCTCCGGACTCTCGGCATCGAGACGGTGCGCGAGCTTGCCGTCTGTCCGGTGAACCGCCTGCGAGCCGCCTTCGGGGTCAACGGCGAAGCGCTCAAGCAGATCGCGAACGGAATAGACTGCTCGCCAGTGACACCTTACTACGAAGAGGCGCCCCAGAAATCGCTCGGCCACGAGATCACGCTCGACCACGACGAGGAAGACCGCGAGAGCCTCCTTCGGACGCTGCTCTCGCTGTGCGAGGAGGTGGGGCGCGATCTCCGGAAGGAGGACTATCGCGGACGCATCGTCGTCGTGAAGATTCGCTTCTCGGACTTCAAGACGATCACCCGGCAGCGCGCACTGAACGGCCTCACGAACGACTCCGAAGGGATCTTCAGGATCGCAAGGGAACTCTTCCTCGGTAACTGGCCGGGGACTCCGCTGCGGCTGATCGGCGTCTCGGCGGCTGAGTTGGTTCACGGGGAGCCGAAGGAGGAGGAACCGGCGCTCTTCGAAACGGAGGATCGCAGGAAGATCGCAGTGAGGGCGGTGGACGCACTCAAGGATCGATTCGGAGAGAGCATCCTGTGTAAGGCCGCCCAGATGCGTTACGATCCGGCCTGAAGCGCTCGCCCGCGCAGGGCGGTGGCGCCCCGCGGGAGGCCGCGGCGCAGCGCTCTCGGCGTGGGAAACCCATGATCCTGCTCGGCACCTCGGGATACTCCTTCGACGACTGGGTCGGCCCGTTCTACCCGGCGGGCCTTCGCAAGGGCGACTTCCTCACCTTCTACGCCGAGCGCTTCCCCGCCGTCGAGGTGAACTCCACCTACTACCGCATCCCCAGCCCCTCGGTGCTCTATCAGATGGAGCGAAAGACGCCGGAGCGTTTCGAGTTCGTGGTGAAGCTCAACCAGGCGATGACGCACGAATCCTCGCGCGACATGGCGATCTACGACCAGTTCCGCGAGATCCTCCGCCCGCTCAAGGACCCCGGCAAGTTCGGCGGCCTCATCGCCCAGTTCCCTTGGGGATTCAAGGACTCGCCCAAGAACCGAGACCACCTGGCGTTCCTTCGCGAACGCTTCCCCGCCGACCCGCTCTTCATCGAGTTCCGCCACATCTCATGGATCAACGAAGAGGTGATCGCGCTCCTTCGCCGCCTCGAACTGGGCTATGTCGCGGTGGACGAACCGCAGCTCCCTGGGCTTGTGCCTCCGGTCGTTCACAAGACAACCGGGATCGGTTACGTGCGCTTCCACGGCCGGAACGCGAAGGACTGGTGGGGGCGCGGCGGCGGGGGCGATCGCTACGACTACCTCTACAACGAAGACGAGATTCGCGAGTGGACCGACAAGATCCGCACCCTCGAGGCGGACACATCGAAGACCTACGTCTTCTTCAACAACTGCCATGCCGGGCGCGCGATCCAGGGCGCGCGCATGCTCGAGCGGCTTATGGAACTAGACCTCGGTGCGGGAAAGGGGTGACCCGATGACGCGACCCGAAGCCCCCGCGGAAACCTCACCGCTGCACTCCATTCTCGAGGAGCTTCGCGCCGGCGAGCGCTACGACGGCCAGATCGTGCACGTCGAGAGGCTCCCGGCCCGCCCGGCTCGGCATCGCCCGCTCGACCCGCCTCTTCCGCCCGTGCTCACGGACGCCCTGGCCGCGGAAGGGATCGAGTCGCTCTACACCCACCAGGCGCGCGCGATCGAGGCCTCCCGCCGCGGCGAGAACGTGGTCGTCGTCACGGGCACCGCCAGCGGGAAGACGCTCGCCTACAACCTGCCGATCCTCGAGACACTCCTGGCGGATCCGAAGGCGAAGGCGTTCTATCTCTTCCCCACGAAGGCGCTCGCGCAGGATCAAATGAAGGGACTACAGCGCCTGACGGCCGCGGCCGGGCCCCTGGCCGAGCGCGCGGTCGCCGGCACATACGACGGCGACACGAGCCCGCATGCGCGTCGAAAGCTCCGCGGCTCGGGCAACCTCATCCTCACGAACCCCGACATGCTGCACGCGGGGATCCTCCCGTATCACGCGAAGTGGGCGCGGTTCTTCTCGGATCTGCGATACGTCGTCGTGGACGAGATTCATGCCTATCGTGGGATCTTCGGAAGCCAAGTGGCGAACGTGCTTCGACGGCTACGGCGGATCGCTGCCCACTACGGCGCGCGGCCGCGCTTCCTCTGCTCCTCCGCGACGATCGGAAACCCGCTCGACCTCGCGGAGACGCTCATCGGCGAGCCGGTCACGCTCGTGGACGAGGACGGCTCACCGCGCGGCCCTCGGCTCTTCGTCTTCTGGAACCCGGGATTCCTCGACGCCGGCCGCATCGAGCGCCGCAGCGCCAACGTCGAGGCGAAGGAACTTATCGTGCGGCTCGTCGAGAAGGGGGTCCAGACGATCGCCTTCACGAAATCGCGTGTGGTGGCGGAGTTGATCTATCGCTACGCCCGCGAAGAACTCGCCCGCCGAGGCGGCGGGCTCGCGAGCCGGCTCGCGCCCTATCGCGGCGGCTATCTCCCGGCCGACCGGCGCGAGATCGAGCGCCGTCTCTTCTCGGGAGAGCTGCTGGGTGTCGTGAGCACGAACGCGCTCGAGCTTGGAATTGACGTCGGCGGCCTCGACGCCTCGATTCTCGTCGGCTTCCCGCCCTCGATCGCAAGCGCCTGGCAGCAGGCGGGCCGCGCCGGGCGTTCCGGGCGCGAGGCCATCGCGATTGTCGTCGGCTACAGCGATCCGGTGGATCAGTACCTCATGCGCCACCCGCGCTACTTCTTCGGCCAGTCTCCCGAGGACGCCGTGCTCGATCCCGAGAATCCCTACGTGCTCGCCGGGCAGCTCGCCTGCGCCGCCTTCGAGCTGCCGCTCTCCGAAGGCGACGAGGCGCTCTTCGGCACGCTCGCCACGCCGGTCGGGCGGATCCTCGAGAACGACGGCAAGCTCAAGAACCTGGACGGGCTTCGCTACTGGTGCTCGACCGACTTCCCCTCGCGTTCCGTGGATCTGCGCACGATCTCGAACGACACCTACACGATCCTCGCGGTGGAGGCGGGCGCGCCGAAGGACGCGAAGAACCGCGCGATCGGAAACGTGGACGCCATCAGCGGGCTCGAGCTGGTCTATCCCGAAGCGGTGTACCTGCACGAGGGCGAGACGTACTTCGTCCGCGAACTGGATCTCGTCAACAAGATCGCGATTGTGGAGCGGCGCGAGGTGGATTACTACACGCAGCCGGTGCTCGACAGCCACATCCGCCTGGATCGCGAGCGTGAGCGCAAGGCATGGGGCGGTGAGACTGTCTTCCTCGGCGAGGCCACGGCGACCTGGCAGACGGTGGGGTTCAAGAAGATCCAGTTCCTGCATCTCGATTCGATCGGCTACACGAAGCTCGACCTGCCGGTCCTGACGCTGCCGACGCAGAGCCTCTGGTTCTCGCCGTCGGAGCGCGCGCTCGCCGCGATTCGCGGCGCCGGGCGAAACCCCTGGGAGGGGCTCTCCGGGCTTCGGAACCTTCTCGTCAACCTGCTCCCTCTCTACGTCATGGGGGAGAAGAGCGATCTCGGCGGCATCATTGACTCGAAGAACCTCGGCCGCCCCGCGATCTTCATCTTCGACCGTTACACCGGCGGGATCGGCTTTGCCGAGAAAGCGTACGAGCGCTTCGAGGAAGTGCTGCGGGGCTGCCTCGCGCTCCTGGCCGACTGCCCCTGCGACGGCGGATGCCCGTCGTGCGTCGGACTTCCGATCCTGCGGCCGGCGCAGCAGCAGGACCCGGATCTCTGGGGGGGGTGGCCGATCCCCGACAAGGCAACGACTCGGCTTCTTCTCGAGGCGCTCGTCGGCCGGCCATGAACGGCGCGAGCGATGCTCTCAGGGACGCGCTCTCGAAGCTGAGACGGGAGCAGACGGCGCGCGCCGGGCCGGCTCGTGAACGCGCGAACGGCGGCC
>JAGVPR010000270.1 GCA_020052115.1 Candidatus Eiseniibacteriota bacterium | reverse complement strand
GGGAACGCGCGGCCTCGGCGACCTGGCGCACGGAATCGCGCAATCCCGTGACCGTGAGCGTGGGAAGACCGGTGGCCAGACGCCCTTCGGAATCGCTCAGCGCGAGCCCGACGCGCTTCTCGCCGAGATCAACGGAGAGGGTCAGGACCATGGAGGCGGAACCGGCGGCACCGGTCAGCGGGGCGTGCCGTTGTGCGGCGGCAGCCGCTTGCGAAGGCGGACGAGCGTGCCGTGCCCATTCTGGAACTCGAAGATGACCTCGTCCATCAGAGACCGCATGATGTGGATCCCGCGCCCGCGCGCGCGGAGCAGATTCGCAGGATCGGTGCAATCCTCCAGCGACGACGGATCGAACCCCGGCCCGCTGTCCCGCACGCGCACCTCGAGCTGATCGTCGTCCACCACGAACTCCATGCCGACCAGCTTCGTGGAGTCCCTGCGGTGCCCGTGCTGGATGGCGTTCGTGGCGGCTTCGATGGAGGAAATGGTCACCGCCGTGGCCGTCTCCTCGTCGCACTCCATCTGTTCGACGAAGCCCTCGAGCATCTTGTCGAGCATCCCGAGGAGCTCGAGGCGGCTCGGAAACGAAAGCGTGATGATCTCGCGGGCCATGAGGCTCCCCGTGGCTAGGCCGCTCGGAAGCTCTCCAGGGCGCGCGTCTCGTCCTGGAACGATTCGAAATATGTGTTCAGCTTCGTGACCATGAGTATGCTCTCGATCCGCTTGCTCACGTTGAGCAGCTTGAGCTCCCCCCCGCGCTTTCGAAGGGTGGTGTAGCTCGAGATCAGGATTCCGAGGCCGGTAGAGTTGATCCAGTTCACGTCGCCGAGATCCACGAGGAGATGCCGGCGGCCCTGTCCGAGCGCCTCCAGCACCACGGACTGAAACGCCTCGGCGTCCGGTCCTCCCATGAGCTTGCCGCTGACGCGGAGGATCGCCACCGCGCCGGAATCCTGCCGCTGGATCTTCATGCTTCGCTCCGGTGGTTCGAGGGGCCGCCTTCCAGTTCCGCCAGAAGCGCTCGCATATCGTCCGGGAGGGGGGACTCGAAGCGCAGCCGCACATCGGTCACGGGGTGGTCGAACTCCAGAACGGCCGCATGGAGCGCCTGGCGCGACATGATGTCCAGCAGCCGGCGCGCCCGCCGCCTCGCCATGGAGGGAATCCCCTCCAGGGCCCGCGTCCGTCCAGCGTAGGCCACATCCCCGAGAACGGGGCAACCGAGCGCCATCATGTGAACCCGGATCTGATGCGTGCGTCCGGTAACCAAGAATAGCTCAAGGAAAGTTGCGACGTCAAACACGCGAACGATCCGGTAGCGCGTCAGGGCCGGCTTGCCGTCGGGGCGCACGGCCATGCGCCTCCGGTCCCGGAGATCTCTGCCCAGCGGAGCCTCGACCTCCCCTTCGTCCTTGGGGGGCCGCCGCCACACGACGGCGAGATAGCGCCGGCGGGCCGTCCGCGTCGAAATCTGGCGCCGGAGCGAGAGGTACGCTCGGTCGGTCTTGGCGACCACGAGAAGGCCCGTGGTGTCCCGGTCGAGCCGGTGGACCAGGCCGGGGCGCCGGACCCCGCCGACGCCGGCGATCGGCGGCGCGTGGTGCAGCAGAGCGTTCACCAGAGTCCCGCTCTTCACGCCCGCGCCCGGATGGACGACCATCCCCGCCGATTTGTCCACGACGACGAGGTCGTCGTCTTCGAAGACGATGTTCAGGGGAAGCGGTTCGGGCTCGAGATGAAACGGCTCGGGCTCCGGGATCACGACGATGACCTCTTCACCGGAAGCCACGGGACGGCTCGCGCGGGGAGGACGGCCGTCCACGGACACTTGGCCGTCGCGGATCAGGCTCTGAATGCGGGTGCGGCTCAGATCGGGCAGAGTGCGGGCGAGGAAGCGATCGAGGCGCTCGCCTTCAGCGTCCGGCGGAATCCGCCGGACGAATCGTTCGCCCATCGTCCCCTTCTGCGGCCCGGGCCTGCGGCTCCGTGCCTGTTGCGCCGCCGCCCATGAGCGGGTCGGCCGCGGGCGCGGCGACATTCACAGTCTCGCCGCGGCGGTAGAGGGACACCGCGAGAATGCAGACGCCGATCGTCACGCCCATGTCCGCGACGTTGAAGACCGGCCATCGCGTGGCGCCGAAGCCCAGGTCAATGAAGTCCACGACCTCGCCGAGGCGGATGCGGTCCACGAGATTGCCGACGGCGCCGCCGAGGATCATGCCTAAGGCCAGCATCGAGAGCCGTCCCCGGTAGTGCTCCCGCGACAGGAGCGAGAGGATGATCGCGATCGCGACGACCGAGATCAGGATGAACGTGATCCGGCTCCCGGAGAAAAGGCCGAAAGCCGCGCCGGGGTTGCGGATGTAGGTCAGCCGGCCGAAGTCGCCCAGCACCGGGATGGACTGATGCAGGTGCATGGAATGGCTCACGACCCATTTCGTCAGCACATCGAACACGATGATGAGGGCCGCGGCGACAGCAAAGTGGATCAAGGGATCTCCCGGGTTTCAGCGCGCCTGACGCGCCTGGCGCTCTTCGGCTTCCTTGCAGCGGATGCACATGAGAGCATACGGCATGGCGTCCAGCCGCTCACGGGAGATCGGCTGCCCGCAGTGCTCGCAGCTGCCGTACTCGCCCGCGTAGAGGCGACGGAGGGCGTCGTTGACCAGGTTGAGCTGCCGTCCTTCGGCCGAAGCGAATATGAACTGCTTCTCCCTCTCCATCGCATCCGTACCCAGATCGGCCATGTGGAACGAGTAGGCCGATAGATCGCCGGAGGAATCCTTCTGGGTTCCGCTGCGGATCGACTCCCGGAGGATGGTGAGTTCCTTGGCCAGGCGATCCCGCTCCTCCAGCAGGCGGTCCTCGAATTTCTTGAGATCCCGCTTGTTCACATCCGCCTCCTTGCTATCCCCCCTCAGGGGACTGCATCACCGACGCTGCCCGAAGCGTCTTCCCCGCCGGAGGCCGGAGTCAGCGAGATTCTCACCGTCTCCCCTTCGAGAGCGAAGCTCTCCTCGTAATGGCCTTTCCGGTACTCGTAACTCAGAGATGCCGCCAGGGTCTCGCCGGCCACATAAGATTCGTGAGCCTTGACGGCAGCCGCCTGGGCCGCCGGCAAGTCGCAGTACAGCCGGATTCGATCCGTCACCTTCATGCCCGCGCTCTTTCGCATCGTCTGGATCCGGTGAACCAGCTCGCGGGCCCGGCCCTCGAGGACCAGGGCTTCGTCGAGCCGCACATCCAAGGCGACGACGTCGGAGGCGTCGCGCGAGGCGACGAGCCCCTCGCGCGGGACCTCGGCGGCCTCCAGATCATTGCCGCTGATATCGGCAGCCTCGCCGTCCACCATGAGCCGGAGCGCGCCGGTCTCCCGGAATGTGGTTATTTCCTCCGGAGTCAGCGCCCCCGCACGATCGGCGACGGCCTTGGCCCGCGGCCCGAAGCGGGGGCCCAAGGAGCGGTAGTTCGGGCGCACCTGCCACCGGACGAGTTCGCCGCGATCGGCAACGGCGATGACTTCCTTCACGTTGAGCTCGTCGCGCACCTGGAGATCGGAAGAGCGTCG
>JAGVPR010000365.1 GCA_020052115.1 Candidatus Eiseniibacteriota bacterium | reverse complement strand
CGATCTCGCTCGAGGCGCCGTCCGCCGGTGAGCAGGCGCGCTCCGCGGGAGACGGAGCCCTCGACCTGCCGGGCGAGCGCCTCCAGCAGATCGCCTCTGGCCAGCGGTCCGACCTGCGTGGCTTCATCCATCGGGTCGCCGACGATGAGCCGCTCCAACTCGTCGCGGAAAGCTCCGACGAACCGCTCGGCCACCGCTTCGAGCACGATGAACCGCTTGGCCGCGATGCAGCTCTGGCCGGAGTTGATGCATCGCGCCTTCGCGGCCCACGAGGCGACCTTCGAAACGTCCGCGTCATCGAGCACGATGAAGGGGTCGCTGCCGCCGAGCTCCAGCACCGTCTTCTTGAGCATTCGTCCCGAAGCCTGAGCGATCGAGGATCCGGCGGCCTCGCTGCCCGTCAACGTCACGGCGCGCACCACGGGGCTCTCGATCACCCGCTCGACCGCCTTCGAGGAGATGAGAAGCGATTGGAAAACGCCCTCGGGAAGACCGGCTTCTTCGAACACCTGCTGGATCGCGAGCGAGCAGCGCGGCACGTTCGAGGAATGCTTGAGGATCCCGGCGTTTCCGGCCATCAGGGCCGGCGCGGCGAAGCGGAAGACCTGCCAGAAGGGGAAGTTCCACGGCATCACCGCCAGCACCGGTCCGAGGGGTTCGAAGCGCACGCAGCTTCGGGCGGCGTCGGTCTCCACGGGCTCCGGCGCGAGCATGCGCTCCGCGTTCTCCGCGTAGTACTCGCAGACCCACGCGCATTTCTCCGCCTCGGCGTCCCCCTCGCGGATCGGCTTTCCCATCTCCCGGGCCATGATCTCGGCGAACGGCCTCTTTCGCTCCCGAAGCAGCGCCGCCGTGCGGCGGAGGATCACGGCCCGGTCGCCGAACGGCACGCCGGCCCAGCGGCGCGCGCTCTCCTCGGACTTCTCGAGCGCGCCGGCGATGCAACGCTCATCCATCTCCTCGAACGTCTCGACCACTTCCTCGGTGGCGGGATTGACCGACTCGATCCGCATGAAGAGCACCCCTTTCCCGGGCCGCGCCCGGCGATCCCTCTCCGGGGATCCTAGCGCGACAAAACGGTTGACCGCGACGTTATGATCGGGTCCGATTGGAGAGGTCGAAGGGGCCTCAACTCTCCGGAACGACCGATGCGAAATCCCGCCGCGCCCGGGCCCCGTGCCCGGCCCCAGCACTCGGCCCCGGCGCATGGAATCAGGAGGTGGTTTTCATGACCGGCAATGTCCGAACCGTGCTCATCACGGGCGCCACCGGTGCGCAGGGCGGCTCCTTGGCCCGCGCTCTGGAAGGAAAGGGCTTCAAGCTCCGCGCCATGACCCGCAAACCGCAGGGCGATGCGGCCCAGGCGCTCTTGCGAAAGGGGATCGAGATCGTCCAGGGCGACCTGGACGATGAGGCCTCGCTCGCGCGCGCGATGGAAGGCGCGTGGGGAGTCTTCGCCGTTCAGAACACATGGGAGGCCGGCGTCCAGCGCGAGGAGGAGCAGGGCAAGCGCATCGCCCGCGTGGCGCGCGAGCGAGGCGTCCAGCACTTCGTCTACAGCTCCGTCGGGTCGGCGCACCGCAGCACCGGCATCCCGCATTTCGACAACAAGTGGCGCGTCGAGGAGACCGTGCGGCAGCTCGCATTCCCGTCGCACGTCATCTTCCGCCCGGTGTTCTACATGGAGAATCTGGTCTCGCCGTGGTTCTTGAACGGCGATAAGATACTCGCCGCGATGAAGCCCGAGACGTCGTTGCAGATGATCGCGGTGGACGACATCGGACGGTTCGTGGCGCGCGGCTTCACGCACGCGGCCGAGATGAACCGCAGGGAGATTGATATCGCGGGGGGCGCGGCGACGATGCCCCAGGTCGCGGCGACCTTCAGCCGGGCCATGGGAAAGACGATCGAGTTCGCGCGGATCCCGATCGAAGACGTTCGCAAGAACAGCGAGGATTTCGCCCTTATGGTCGAGTGGTTCGACCGCACCGGCTACGATGCGGACGTCGCCGCTCTCCAGCGTGAGTTCGGCTTCAAGCCCAAAACGCTCGAGGACTGGGCACGGGAGAAGGCGCGCGCGTGAGGCGTGAGACGGGAGCGCGGGCGCTTGTCGTCGCGGCGGCGCTCGCGCATCTCGTCCTCGTCTACTCGCTGGTCTTCGGCTTTCTCAATCCGCTCTTTTTCGAGGCGTCCCGGTCGCACGGGCAGGCCGGCGACTTCTTCGGCATCTACCAGGCCGGCGTGAACGTCCGCGAGGGCCGGAGCATGTACGCCCGCGTGGAACTCGGCGACCGGTTCACGCTGTCCGTCCCGTACTACTACTTCTACCGCTATCCGCCGCCCACGGCGCTGGCTTTCGCCCCCGTGAGCGCCTGGCTCCGCCCGTGGCCCGCGTACTGGCTCTGGGTGGCGCTCAACGAGATCTTTCTCATGATCGCGGCGGTGCGCGTGCTGGGGTTACGGATCGGCACGCTTTGGCAACGCGCGACGGCCGCCTCGCTGTGGCTCTTCTTCACCCCGTTCTACCTCGAGCAGTTCATGGGGCAGTTCTCCTTCTCGATGGGGCTTCTCATCGCGGTGATGTTCTCCTCGCTCTTGCGGGGGGAGAGGGGCGACGGGGCTCTGGGCGGCCGGGGGGACCCGCTGCCCCGGCTCGCGATGGCGGCCTGGATCGGGAGCCTCGCCCTGAAGAGCTACACAGCGCTCTTCGCGGTGCCGCTTCTCGTGCGCCGCCGGTGGAAGACGCTGGCGATCGGCGCGGCGGGGACGGTTCTCGTCGTGGCGCCGTATTACGTGGCGCGCCCTGGGGATCTCCTCTACTTCCTGCGCATCAACCTCAGACCGTTTCAGGAAGGGGCGATCTCGGGGACGTTCGGATTCCACGCCCTGTTGAAGGAGATCTCGCTGGCCGCCTTCGGAGAGGCCGGCCTTCGAAAGATCGCGCTGGGGCCCGCGGACCTGGCCGTCGCCAACGTGCCGGTCACCCTCGCGATGGTCCTCGTTCTCGGCACGGCGCTCTGGGTGACTTGGCGGTCGAGGGCGCCGCTCGTCGAGATCCTCTGCCTCTGGGTGCTGGCGTTCTTCCTGAGCTACAAGGAGATCTGGGAGTACCACTACGTGATGCTCTTGCCGGTGCTGACCGTGCTCTATCTGCGGAGAGGCTCGGCGTTTCCGCTCGCGGTGTGGATCGCGCTCGCGCTCCCGACGCCGTACGCGCTCTACGCCGGCAGCTACCATGCCGCCTCAGGGCGGTGGGATCTTCTTCCCGGGCTCGTTCACTTCGCTTCGAAGTCCCTCCCCACGTCCGCGCTCTTCGTCTGGCTCGCGCTGGGCTTGCGGCGCGCCGATCGCTTGGCGGCCGCTATGCCCGCGAGCGCCCGCGTCCTCGATATCGGGTCCCGCCAGTAGCGATTCCACCGTCGCGCGAGATCCGCGTAGAGTTCCCGGTCGCCCGCCGCCGCTTCGTACGCGCCGTGCCCGGCGCAGGCCGCCATGATCCTCATCTGCGCGACGTGGACGCGGTGGTAGAACGGGCTCGCCGGGCGATTCTCGAGCAGGCCCGTGGCGTACCGGGTCCAGAAGCCGAGGTCGTAGTCCGCCGCGTGCCGCGCGAGGGAGCCGAGCCCATCCTCGAGCAGTCGCGCCGCCTCCGGATCATGCGCGGCCGCATCGCCGAGCCCCCAGAGAGCGAAGACGAAGCCGTTGAGCACGCGCGACGGCGAGGGCGTGGGGTACTCTTCGTACCACGGATCCTCGAGGGGGCCGACGCGCACGCCGCCCTCGGCGACCGGCACGCGGAAAGCCGGAAGCGCCGCGCTCGCCATATCCAGGAGCGCTCCGGATCGTTCCGGCCAGAGCCTCGCCGCGCGAACGAGCACTGAGATGACCTGCCCCTGCGCCATGGCCGACGGCCACGGCGCGCGCAGAGGGTAGTGAGGATTGTCGAAGTCGTGATACCAATACAGGCCGCCGCCCGGCCCGCGTCTCGCCGCGCGCACGATCCAGTTGAGCTGGGCTTCGAAATCGCGCTTCAACGCCTGGTGCCCGTTCTCGAGGTAAATATCGTAGGCGCCGAGGGCATACTGCGCGATCGCGATCGGGTTGTACTGGGGCCCGATCCCCGGGTAGCGCATGAGGACCGCACCCGTGGGGTCCCTCGGACCCGGAGGGCGCACGAGATCCACGGCGTTCAAGAACGGATAGGGGCCGGCGCCTTGGTCCGCAGGCGCAGGCGCCGGGCCCGTGAAGTCGCCGGGCAGCAGATACTCGATCAGCGAGCCGATTCCCACGGGCCCACAATGGCCAAGAGGGTGCCGGCATGTCAAAGGGGAAGCGGCCCGGACCGTTCTCTTTCGTGCCGGAGTCGGCGTCCTTTTCTACTTGCGGCCCGGGAGAGCGCATTACTACTATCAAAGGCTGGTATTTAGGACGAGTCGGGGCCGGCGGCCCGATCGTCGGGGGGTGATCTCAAGCGACCATCGAGGCGCGCGTTCGGGAGATCCGAGCGAGAATCGCTCTGGCGGCGGCCCGTGCCGGCCGGCCTTCGTGCCGCGTCCGGTTGCTCGCGGCGACGAAGGGCGTGCCTCCCGAGAGGATCGCCGAAGCGGTCGAGGCCGGCGTGGACGCCCTCGGTGAGAACCGCGTGCAGGAGGCCCGCGAGAAGCTCGACGGTTTTCGCGGCGTGAAGCCTCTGCACATGATCGGCCACCTCCAGCGGAACAAGGCAAGGGCGGCGGTCCAGTTCTTCGACGTCATCGAGAGCGTGGACTCCCTGGATCTGGCGCGAGTGCTGAGCCGGCTCGTCTGGGATCGCGAGACACCGCTGGAGGTGTACATCGAAGTCAATACCTCCGGCGAGCCGGGGAAGTACGGTGTGGATCCGTCCGGGGCGCGCTCTCTGGCGCTCTCGGCGGCGGCGCTCCCGGGCCTCAAGGTCACGGGGCTCATGACGGTGGGGCCGCTGACCGATGATGCCGCGGCGATGCGCGCGGCCTTCCGGCGGCTCTGGGAGCTGAGCAGCGAGATCGCGAGCGACCTGCCCGATCTGGAGGCCGGGACGCTCTCCATGGGCATGAGCGGCGATTACGAGATCGCAATCGAAGAAGGCGCGACTCTGGTCCGCGTGGGGACCGGCGTTTTCGGGCCGCGTCAGGCATAGGCGATCGCACGAGGAGGTGCGCGGTGAAGATCACTCCGCTCGACATCCGCAAGCAGGAGTTCCGTAAGGCGCTCCGTGGTGTGGACCCGGAGGAGGTTCGCGTCTTCCTCTCACTTGTGGCCGACGAGTTCGAGAAGCTGATCCACGAGGCGAGCCGCCTTCGCGAGGATGCGGAGACGACGCGCCACCGCGTGGACGAGTTCCAGATGCTCGAGAAGACGCTTCAAAGCACGCTGGTGACCGCGGAGAAGGTCACGGCCGACACGCGGGAGAACGCGCGGCGCGAGGCGGATCTGGTGATGCGCGAGGCCGAGGCGCGCGCGGAGCGGATCCTGGAAGACGCGCGCAGGCGCCTCACCCGGTTGAACGAAGGAATCCAGGAGCTTCGCGATCGCAAGGAGGTCTACCTCTCCCGGTTCCGATCCCTCGTGCAGATGCAGCTCGAGCTTCTTGACGCTCACGGCGAGGACTTCGCCGAAGTGGACGATCTCTCCCGCACGGCTCACGAAGCCGCGCTCAGGGCGGGCGTCCGGCCGCACGAGGAGCAGGCCGGCGAAGGATCCGGCGAGACGGGCGAGCCGCCCCGCGCGAAGTCCGAGGGGTTCGTCGAGGTGAGCGCCGGG
>JAGVPR010000366.1 GCA_020052115.1 Candidatus Eiseniibacteriota bacterium | reverse complement strand
GCTGGGCGGCCTGCTCGGGCAATCGCCGGATCCGCCGGGCGGCCTTCCGCCCGAGACGCGCTGCGTCACGCAGAGGGCCCCGACCGGGGAGGAGCGGCGCGATCTCGACTTCGCGTGGAGGCTCTGCAAGCACGTCCGGAGCAACGCGATCGTGCTCGCGCAAAACCGCATGCTGATCGGCGCGGGCGCGGGGCAGCAGAGCCGCATTGACTCTGTCGAGGTCTCGCTCGTGAAGGCGGCGCGGTGCGGGCACGAGGTGCGAGGGTCGGTCCTCGCGAGCGATGCGTTCTTCCCGTTCCGGGATTCCGTGGATCGCGCGGCGAGCGCCGGTGTGTCCGCCGTCGTGGAGCCGGGAGGCTCCGTGCGCGACGAGGAGTCCGTCGCGGCGGCCGACGGGGCGGAGATGGCGATGCTGTTCACGGGGAGAAGGGCATTCCGGCACTGAGCGGGCGCCGCGATCCGGCGCCGAGGGAGGTTCCATGATGACGGTCTTCGCTGTCGCCGCGAGGCTCGGTGCGCGCATGTCGTGCGCCGTGTGTCTGCTCGCGCTCCTCGCCGCATCCGGCTGCGCCACCATCGGCCGCCCGTTCGCGACGCACGAGGTTTCGCAGGTCCGCTTGGGTCAGACGACGCAGTCGGACGTGTTGCGGCTCTTCGGCGCGCCGTGGCGCACGGGGCTCGAGGACGGCCAGCAGACCTGGACGTACGGCCACTACAAGTACTCGCTCTTCTCGCGGGAGAAGACGTGCGATCTCGTCGTGCGGTTCGACGAACGGAACGTGGTCGTCTCGTACACGTTCAACTCCACGGAGCCGGACGATCTCCAGCCGCAGGCGCCGGCTCCGGCGAAGTGAGCGAATGACCGCCCCTGCGGAACGCGTCTTCGTCCTCGACTTCGGCTCGCAGTACAGCCAGCTCATCGCGCGCCGCATCCGCGAGCTGGGTGTCTACGCCGAGATCCGCCGGCACGATCTTCCGGCCGAGACGATCCGCCGGGAGGCCCCGCGCGCGCTCGTTCTCTCCGGCGGTCCCGCCAGCGTGTACGAGACGGGCGCACCGCATCCGGACCCGGGGATCTTCCGGCTCGGCATCCCGATCCTCGGGATCTGCTATGGGCTCCAGCTCCTCGGCCAGCTACTCGAAGGGCGCGTGGCGCCGGGCGCGCGCGAGTTCGGACATAGCGATCTCACATGGGATGAAGGAGCGCGGCTCTTCGGGGGCGCATCGCAGCCGTTTCGCGCATGGATGAGCCATGGCGACGCGCTCGCGGCGCTGCCGCCCGGCTTTCGCGCGATGGCATGGACCTCGGGCACGCCGTACGCAGGAATCGAGGATCCGGCGCGCCGTCTCTACGGGCTGCAGTTTCATCCCGAGGTGGCTCACACGCCGCAGGGGAAGACGGTGCTCAGGAACTTCCTCTTCGACGTGGCGGGTTGCCGCGGCGAGTGGGACCTCGGCGATTTCATCGAACGCACCGTCGCCGATCTCGCCGGTCGCGCATCGGAAGGGCACGTGATCTGCGGGCTCTCCGGCGGCGTGGACTCGAGCGTGACCGCACTTCTCCTTCGACGCGCCGTCGGCGAGCGGCTGGACGCGGTGTTCGTGGACAACGGGCTTCTCCGGAAGAACGAGGCGCGCGAGGTGATCGCGGCGCTCGGCGACTCCTTCGGCGTGCGGGTGATCCAGGTGGACGCCGCCGAGCGGTTCCTGACGGCGCTCGCAGGCGTCGAGGACCCCGAAGAGAAGCGCAAGCGGATCGGTGAGGTGTTCATCCGCGTGTTCGAGGCGGCCGCGGAGAAGCTCGGCGACGCGCGCTACCTGGCGCAGGGGACACTCTACCCCGACGTGATCGAGTCGGCCGCGACGGCCGGCCCGGCTCGCACGATCAAGACGCACCACAACGTGGGAGGTCTTCCCTCGAAGCACCGGTTCACGATCCTCGAGCCGCTTCGAGAACTGTTCAAGGATGAGGTGCGCGAGGTGGGGAGGCGGTTGGGGCTCTCGGATGAGCTCGTGGGACGCCATCCTTTCCCGGGGCCCGGTCTCGCGGTGCGAATCCTCGGCGAGGTGACGCGCGAGCGGCTCGCGCTGCTCCGAGAGGCGGACGCGATCTTCATCCAGGAGCTTCGCGCGCACGGGCTCTACGAGAAGACATGGCAGGCGTTCGCCGTGCTCCTGCCGATCCGGACGGTGGGCGTGATGGGCGATGCGCGAACGTACGAGAACGTGGCCGCGCTCCGCGCCGTGACATCTCTCGACGGGATGACCGCCGACTGGGCGATGTTGCCTCACGAGTTCCTCGCGCGGGTCGCGACCCGGATCGTGAACGAGATCCGGGGCGTCAATCGCGTCGTCTACGATGTGACGTCGAAGCCGCCGGGGACGATCGAGTGGGAGTGAACGCGCGGGGCGCCGGCCGATCGGGCCCGCGGGCGCGGACCCTGTGAATGGGGGGATTGCGATGAGGCGAACGGTGGGGGTCGGAGCGCTCCTTCTGAGCGTGTGTCTTCTTCGCGCCGGGGGCGTAGACGCCGCGCAGCCCGAGGCGGTGTCTCTGAGCCCGAGGATCGGCCCGGAGATTGATGCTTCGGAGCGGGCCGAGTACCGGCTGCTCCCTGACATCGAAGACTTCGAGTCAGCGCGGATCTTCCGCCTCGCAGCCGAGCGCTACCGCATCGAGTACACGACGCGCGAAGGGGACAAGCTCCACCGCCACGCGCGGGGCATCGCCGCGGAGGCGTACGATCTGACGCGCCTGCACGTCGAACTCGTGGAGGCGTCCTTGCGGGAGCAGGCTTCGGCGACGCCCGACTCCATCGCCGAGGCCGAATCGCTGCGGGGGCTCGCCCTTCGCTATTCGGCTCTCGGGCGGTACGAAGCGGCCTCGGTGATCGCCGAGGACCTCGGTTCGCGGTTTCCCGACACGGAGGCCGGACGATGGGCCACCGATCTCGCGCCACGTCTCGACCGGCTGCGCACGGGCCGGCGCGTGCTCATCCGGACGGGGGCCTTGAAGCAGCAAGACGGCCGCACGGAGCTTCTCATCTTCAGCGGCTACTACGGTCTCTGGCTCGGTGTCGCCACGCCGATCGCGCTCGAGGCCGAGTCCCGGGAATCCATCGCCGCCGGCCTCCTCCTCGGCGGGCCCGCCGCGTTCTATCTCACGAGCCGTCTCACGCGCGACACCGAGCTTTCGCGGGGCCGGGCCGCCATGATCCGGCTCGGCGGGCACCTCGGCACGTGGCAGGGTCTTGGGTGGGCCGCGAATGGGGATGGCGATGGCCACGACATCGTCGCGGCCGGTGAACTGGCGGGGCTGGCGGGGATCGCGGGGGCGGTCGCGCTCACGCACAGCGTGAACTTCACGGAAGGACATGCCGAGATCGCGAGCTCCGGGCTTCCTTGGGGCGCATGGTTCGGCAGTGTAGTAGCGGTGATCGCGGGCCACGAGGACGACGATGCCATCCGCGACATGCTGATCGGCAGCGATCTCCTCGTTCTGGGCGCCGGCATCGCGGCCCACGGCGTCGAAGCGAGCCGCACGCGGGTGCGGCTCGTGAACCTTGCCGGCGTGCTCGGCGGAGTGTTCGGACTGGGGATTGACCTTCTGTCGCACGTGGATGACGAGGAGACCGCGATCGGCATCGCCGGCCTCGGGAGCCTGGCCGGTCTCGGTGTTGGCGTGGCGCTCACGAGCCGCGTGGATCGCGGGCGCGATCTGTCGGCGACTCCGGAGCCGGCGGCGCAGCCAGAGGACGGCGCGCTCTTTGGATTCTCGATCTGTCCGGAGATGGGGATTCGCGGCGGCGTCCTCGATCCTCGCCGGCCGATGGCGGCGATCGGGCTGCGCGCCAGATTCTGAAAGCGCGCGGGGGAGCGAGCCTTCTCTGCGATGCGGTACAATCGCGCCATGAGTCGCCCGCGCTCGCTTTTTCTCCTTGCGGCCTTCGCCTTGTTGTCGCTTGTCCTCACGCCTGTATCGGCGCGCGCCATCATGCCTCCGCACCCTGAACGCGGCGGCGTGCCGCGCCGGGCGCTCGCGTTGCTGGCGGCGAAGAGCGACGCGGTGCGCCGCGGAAGGGCGGTCTCGTTCCGGCCCCTCGTGCGCGGCGAGACCCGCTCCTTGAAAGCGCTCGTGCTCCTCGTGGACTTCGCGGACAACGCGGCGACGCTGCCCGCCTCCGAACTTTCCGATCTGCTCCTCTCATCGCGCACGCGTCCCGGGGGCAGCCTTCGGGACTACTACGATGAGAACTCGAACGGACGCCTCGATGTCACGGGCACGGTGATCGGGTGGCTGCGGGCGCCTCAGACGTACGCGTACTACGTTGACGGCCAAGCGGGCTTCGGCTTCTATCCTCGAAACGCGCAGCGCCTCGCCGAGGATGCGGTCGCGATGGCTCGCTCGCGCGTGGACTTCGCCTCGTTCGACGACGACGGCCCGGACGGCGTTCCCTCGTCAGGTGATGACGACGGCTACGTGGACGCGCTTCTCGTGGTGCATGCCGGCGAGGGATCCGAGGATGCCGCGGAACCGCTCAGGAAGATCTGGTCCCACTCCTCCACGACGAGCCGCGAGATCGCGGGGAGCGGAGCGTCGGCGTTCTTCTACTCCATGACGCCCGAGATCTCTGAGGTCGGGGTTCAGTGCCACGAGTTCGGGCACACGCTGGGCCTTCCGGACCTCTACGACACGACTCCGCCCGGCGACCCGGATTCCAACGGGCTCGGGCTCTGGTCGCTCATGGCGATCGGATCCTGGGCTGGGCCGCCGAATCGTCTCGGCTCGCGGCCGTCGCATCTCGACGCCTGGTGCAAGGCGCGACTGGGTTTCGTGGATCCGATCACGGCGACGGGCAATCTCGCTGGGGCCGTGCTCCATCCGGTCGAGGAGAGCGGCGAGGTCTACCGGCTCTGGACGAACGGAGAGGCCGGTCCCGAATACTTCATGCTGGAGAACCGGCTGGCCCTGGCGCAGAACTTCGACCGATACCTCCCCGGCTCGGGCCTCCTCGTCTATCACGTGGACGAGCTCGCCGACGACAACGATGATCCGAACCGCTTCCGGGTGGCCCTCGTGCAGGCGGACGGGATGCGCGATCTCGAGGAGGGAAGGAACCTGGGGGATGCCGGCGACCCGTTCCCGGGATCGGACGGCAACCATTCATTTGGCGAGGCGACCGATCCGTCCTCGCGTTCGAACACCGGCCGGCTGACGCAGGTGGAGATCACCTCGATCGAGGATTCCGATCCTGCGGCTCTGCGCGCGGATTTCAGCGTGGAGAACAGGCCTTCGTTCCGGCTGCTGTCCTCGCGCGCCCTGGCCTCGGACGGCTGGCCCTGGCCGCTCTGGGGCGAGACGGCGCCGCTTGTGGTGACGGTCGCGAATGTCGGGCTCGATTCAGGCGATGCGACAGCGGTTCTCCTGGTGGACGATTCGCGCGTCACCACCATCGGCGGGGCCGTGCCGCTCGGGGCGCCGGGCGAGGATGTGCAGGCGGTGGCGACCTTCACCGTCGTGGCCGAGGCGATGGCTGCCGACACGACGCTCGGCATTCCGGGACGGTTGCTCATCGCGCATGACGGCGGAACCGACACGCTCGCGGTGCCGCTGACCGTCGGGCGGCGGTTCGGGCTCACGACAGGATTCGAGAACGAGGAGGTAAGGGCAGGGTGGACGCACGCCCCGGCCTTCGCGGGCTGGCGCGACAACTGGGCTCTCACGAACCGGCGCGTGCACGGAGGTTCTTCGTCCTACCGGTTCACCGACCTGGCGCACGAGACCTATCTCATCAACTCGGACGGGGCGCTGGTCTCGCCGCCAGTCCTGCTCGGCGTGGATTCGCGGCTCGAGTTCTGGCACTGGATCTCCGCGGAGAGAGAGACCGGCAGGTACGCCTTCGATGGGGGACGCGTGGAGGTCTCCGTCGAGAGCGGGCCGTGGGCGGCGATCGAGCCCGCCGGCGGCTATCCGTACCGGCTGGATCCGTTCACGTCCACGATGCTCGAGGGGCAGCGCATCTTCTCGGGCGTGTCGAGCGAGTGGAGGCGCGTGACGTTCGATCTCGCCGGGGTTACCGGAAGCGTGCGTTTCCGGTTTCGCTTCGTCTCCGACCAGGCGGTGAACCTCGAGGGATGGTACGTGGATGACATCTCCGTCGCGACGCACCCGCAGCGCTTCGGCGTGGAACTGGATTCCCCGGCGGAGGAGTCCGGCGGAATCCGCTTGGCGTGGCGCGTCGAGGAGATCCTCGGGGCGTACGACGGGTCGGGCTTCAGGCTCCACCGCTCGACCGATCGCTCGCCCGGCGCGGACCCTTCGCACGGGTACGAGAGCATCGCCGAAGTGCCCGCGGACAGCGCGGGCGCGTTCACATACCTGGATGCGGCGGTGACGCGGGGGTTGAAGTATTCGTACCTCCTCGAGGATCGTGACGCCTCCGGGGCGATGCGCGCCGTGTACGGCCCGGTGAGCGTCTTCCTGACCCCGGAGAGCGGCGCGCCGGCTCTGGAGGCGCCGTTTCCGAATCCGTTTCGCCCTGCGAACGGGGCCTTGACCTTGAGTTATGTCGTCCCGGGGCGGGCCGGGGAGGACTCAAGGGGTCCTCTGCGGCTCGCCCTCTACGACATTCTGGGCCGGCGCATTCGCGTGCTCGATGAGCGTCCCGCCATGCCCGGCCAGGTGACGGTCGTCTGGGATGGGAAGGACGGCGCCCGGCGAGACATGGGGTCGAGCGTCTACATCCTGCGACTCGAGGGAGCCGGCGCGAACACATCGAGGCGGCTCGTTCTCATTCATTAGGTCGTTCGGTCCGAGGCGCCGCGAGCGGCGGCGCCGGGGCGGCGGAGGCCTTTGGACATCTCTTCCTCGGAAAGACCGTGACCGGCGCGCTTCGGCATCGCGCGAGCGCTTGCCTTCTGCTGGCGTTCTCTCTTGTGCGACCGGCATCGGCCTCGTGGGTGTCGGCCGCGGCGCTCGCGGATTC
>JAGVPR010000296.1 GCA_020052115.1 Candidatus Eiseniibacteriota bacterium | reverse complement strand
GCCGACGCGATCCGGGGGGCGGCCGCGAAGGGGGCGGCGGGCCGATGAGTCTTTTCCGTGAGAACTGGATTCTCGCAATCCTCGACGTCGTCGTCGTCGCCTTCATCATCTACCGATTGCTGTTGCTCATCCGCGGCACGCGCGCGGCCCAGATGTTCATCGGCCTCGCGGCGCTCGCACTGGCCGCGCTCGCGGCCGAGTGGCTCCGCCTCCAGGCGTTCACATGGATCGTCACGAGCCTCCGCACCGTCTGGGTCATCGCCTTCATCATCCTCTTCCAGAACGAGCTGCGACGCGCGCTGGCGCAGATCGGGCAGGCGCGGATCTTCCACCGGCTCACCCGGGCGAAGGAGTTCGCGATCCTCGGGGAGGTCGTGCGGGCGGTTGATGAATTGGCCGAGCGCAAGCTCGGCGCGATCATCGTGCTCGAGCGGTTGGTGGGGGTCCGCAACTACATCGAGACCGGCACACGCATGGATGCCCGCGTGAGCGCCGAGCTGCTGGTCACGCTGTTCACGCCGCCCTCGCCGCTCCACGACGGCGCCGTGATCGTCTCCGGCGATCAGATCGTCGCCGCCGGGTGCATCCTGCCGCTCTCACAGAATCCGCACCTCGCTCCGGCGCTTGGCACCCGGCACCGCGCTGCGCTCGGGCTGGCGGAGGAGACGGACGCCGTGGTCATCACCGTTTCGGAGGAGACGCGAAACGTCTCGATCGCGGAGCGCGGGAAGCTCGTCCGTGGCCTCGATTCCTCGAGTCTACGGAGCGAACTGGCGAGCCTCATGGGCACGCCTGCGGCCGCGACGGAGCCGGAGATGGTCGGGTCGTCGTAGGCCGCAGCGGATGGGCGGCGATGGACACTCGGCCGGGATGCCGCCGGCGGCCGCGTCCGGTGCATTGGGCGTTGGGTCTTGATGTCCGCCGGTGACTCATTCGCCAGACCCGGTTTGTGTCTCATTGGCCCCCGCCATTCGCAACATCGAACCCTTCGGCCAACAAGTCGAAGGGCTGTCTGTATATGGCCGTGAGGGTTACGCCGGACCACCTGGAGTTTGATTCGACGAATCTGATGAGGCGAGCTTGCTCGTCGTACGTCTGCCTCACGAGGAGATCGGGCGCGCAGCGGCAGCGGGTGATGAGATTGTCTTGAACGAGTCGAAGGTCACCTGGATCGCCTTGAGGAGGATCCTCCCCCTACAGGAAGTCCGGCGTGGGGAGCCGAAGCGGTATTGCTCCGACGCCTGTCGCGCGCGGGCGTGGCGGCTGCGGACAAGCAGGCAGGAGAGGTAGTGGCGATCCCGAGACACAAGTCGTTCGAACCGTGCGGGCATTCGCAGCGGCCGTCCGCGCCGCCAGGTCGCTCGCGACGGGTGGGCGGGATTGGCTCACGCACTCGATTCGGTGATAGAATTGATAAGCGCCTGAGGCCGGTAGGTCCGCGAGTGATCAAGCCGGGTCTCGACCGGCCACCCGGCGGGAGGTGCGCGATGATACGGCGCTTGAGCAAACGCCTCTTGGCGGGGCTGGCCATGTTCTCCCTGGCGCTTGCGACCCCGCACCCTGCCACGGCCACGATCGTCTTCGACGACCACTTCACGGGAAACTCCGGCGGCATTCCCGCCAACTGGTCTCGCATCTTTGGAACAGGAGCCGTCGTTGAAGCGGGCACGACGGTCACCCTGGGTGACGACCTGGTCGCGATCGGTAGCGACGCGACCATCGACCCGAGCTCCGGGACGGTAAGGATCGAGACCGACATCGTCGGAGTCGTTGGCCAAGTGGCGAGCGGACTCATTGTACCACCCGAGTTTCCGGTCACGTTTTTCATCTGCGAAATCCGTCTGGACGATACCAGGATCGAGGTGACGGCCGGCGACGCCGAGGGGGGCATGGAGAGCCACGAGCTGGGCCACCTGGTCGGTTATACCGGCGGACCGATACGACTCACAGTGATTCTGGGGCCGACGTCGTTCAGCGTCTCCACCGACTCTCCTCCGTTCTCATCGGGGGCGATCGATTACACCACGGCTCTTGCGAACTTCACCCGCAACGACCTGGGCACGGCGGCCTCGGTGATGCTCTTCGACTACGAGAATCCGGGATCTTCAATCATCGACCGGATCCTGGTGGACGTGGAGGGTGCGAGCCCTGTCGAGAGCACGACGTTCGGGCGGATCAAGGCGCTCTACAGTCGCTAGAAGCCAGACCCAGAGCGCGGGTCCGACGGGCATATTGTGCGACACGAACCGTTCGGGTGCCCGTCCGAAGCCGTTCCAGCGGCTACAAGGTAGAGAGGCGGGTATCATGCGCAGAGCACTCCTCTTGTTGGTCCTATTCGGGCCGCCGGTCTTGGCATCGTGCAGCAGAGACAAGGCAGGAAACCCGGCGGACACAACCGACCCCCAAGTCGTCATTCTTGTGCCGGAGAACGGAGCTGAGGTGATCGCGGGCGATAACCCTATCTGGGCCCGCGCCACCGATGACCACGGGATCGCCAAGGTGGAGTTCTACGTGGACGGGGGGAAGATCGGCGAGGACACGACCAGTGGCGGGGGCAACGCGTACGACTACATTTGGAATGCAGCAGGCGCAAGTCCCGGCAGCGCTCACACCATCCGCGTGCGGGCGGTCGACACGTCCGGCAATGACGCCGAAGCAAGCATTGCCGTGACGATTCTGCACGCCGGCCGCTAGATCGCGCTGGAGATGACCTCGCACTTCGCTGCGCTACGCGGCTGTCGTTGGGGACATGAGGACCTGGGCGGGCCCCCGAATACCGGTTAGACCTCCGCGGAGGGCCTGCGTGCACTGCAGGACAACCTCAAGCCGCGGAAGATTCATCGCGGTGATGCGAAGCGCTTCTACGCCGAGGCATGCCCCGCCCGGACGCGAAGGAGACGCGCGGTGCTTGCTGCTCCCGGGGCGATCGCGGGTTATCGGTAGATCGTCTTGAGCGCTCCCCACGTTGTGCCCGCGATGGCAGTCGGCGGGAACGCGACCTTCCAGATCTCGCTGCGTCCGCTCCGGCTCGACGAGAAGTAGATCGTGTGGGTGTCGGGAGACCACGCTGGCTGGCGATCATAGACCTGGGAGGACGGGAAGGTGCCGCTGGTCACCTGAACGAGTCCGAACGACGACCCTCGCGCATCCACCACCCAGATGTGCCAATTCTGCCACGGCACGCGGCTCGAATCGCCCATCGCGACGGCAATCCAGTCTCCGTCGGGTGACCAGGCAGCGTGCGTGACATCGTCATCGCCGTGCAACACGTTCACCGCCGCCCCACCCGTGCGCCGCACCTTGAGAATGTCGAGGCCATCCTCGAATGCGATCCACGCCCCGTCCGGCGACCAGGTGGGCCCCTCGCCTTCGCAATCGCTGCCATCGGGGTCGCTGCACGAGACGCTCGTGGGGGCGCCGCCCGGGTACGAGAAGACTACGACGCCTCCGCCCACATCCGCGGCGATCTCGTTGCCGGTTGGTGACCACGCCGGGTCGTCGTCGACGCCGCTCCCGACAGCAAGCGCCGTCTCGTGGGTCACGGGGTCCACGGTGTAGAGGGCGCCTCCCCCGCGCACCACGATGAGGTCATGCACCCATGACCAATCGGGCTGGCTGCCGCCGGAGTCGAGCACCTCGGGTGCACCGCCGCCGGACGGGACCTTTGCGAGATCGCCGTCCTCGGTGATGTACGCCAGCCACGCACCGTCGGGGGAGGTTGTGGGGTGCGATCCGCCCGTGGTGGTGACCTGCACTGGCTCGGCGAAGGCGGTGCCAGTGAGGGAAAGAACGCCGGCCGCGAGGACGGCTGCGGCGGGACGCACGAACGCAAGGTTCATGACGCACCTCCCCGGGCGGGCTTGTGTGGACGGACGGAATCGGGCAGCGACCGCCGACGGGCAGGATGATAGCACGCGGTGATTCCAGTGACCGGGTGTGGGCGCCGGGAGTGGACGGGATGGCCTCTAGATGAGGGATAGTAAACTGCTTCACGGCGAGCAGCCAGGCACTCCGCGGAGCCGTGGACCAGGAGCGCCCGCGGTCTGGCGTCGGGCTCGATCTCGAGATCCGCGAGCCTTCGCGGCGGGTCGGGCGGTGGGGATCGGCGCCGGAACCGAGGCCACGAATGGCCGTGCTCCGCGAAATCTGGCTCCGATGGCCGCAACGGGCACGTTGATCGTGATGGGTTGATGCGGAGTGCAAGTGTCGCAAGTCGGCGTCGCTCCATGCGGCCCTCGTTCCTCTGGTGGACAACGCCAGCGATGACGAGCCAAGCGAGCGCGCACGGGGTGGCCTTCGCTTCGAGTGGATGACGCGCCCGGTGCTACGCGGTGAGTCGACCCTCGTGTCGAATGCTGGCAACGACCTCCCTTGGGCTGGGTTCGGGCGGCGGCGAACCGTCCGCAGATATCCCCCAGGAGGGCGCCCTCCAGTCCCTCCAATCCCCTCGTGAACACGCCCGCGTTTGTTTTGAGATACCGGTACGCCCCGCCATTCGTTAAATGCAGCCCTTCGGCCAACAGGTGAAAGGACTTTCTGTAAACCGGCGTGAGCGTTACGCCATCTGCCCGTCCCGAGAATTCAAAAAATGCCTCCGTCAGAGGTGAGTCGGACCGGCGGCGCCCGGCAAGGAGAGCACTGCCGGAGGGTGAAACAGGGGCGCGGCCAAGGTCGAGGGATGCCGGTGTCTCGGCTCCTGGATTCCGGAGTGCGGATCGGGCGTACTTCGACCCCGTGCAGGCAGGACGACTGAGCGACGGGCTGCGGCGCCGTCAGGCCGCGACACGTTCGTAGTGGTGGTGCAGCCCGCCGAGATCGTTGTGCTCGACCACGCGGCCGCGATCGGCGGCGCGGGCCCGGCGAGGTTCCGGGCAGTTCATGTCGAGCGACTTATGTGTCCGCCATCGACGGTAGTAGCCGAAGTAGTTCTTGAGGATCCACTTCAGGTTCCACTCGTTGACCACGATCACGTGATCGAGACAATCTCTCCGGATCGCGCACGTCCGTGGAGACGGCAGGCCGTCATGGACGACCCGAGCGCGTCGCGCCAACCGGACCAGACTCGGGAGAGCCACGACCAGAAGATGCTGTCGCTCTGCCGGAGCCGGGGACGCGACCAGTTCTCTGATAGACCGCGAGCCGGTGCCGGAGGGCGACGACTTTCATCTGCAGCGAAAGCCGGGACCGACAGTTGCGGGTTCTTGCGGAGTGCGGGCATGCAAGAAGCCGTATGAGGCGAATCAGACCCAGCGTCCGCTCACTCGGAATCCCCGTACAGGTTGAACCCCGCCCAGCAGAACGGATGCCGGAAGCGGTCGTCGCCCGAGAGCACTTCCCTCTCGGCGCCGACGAGCGCATCGGCGGGTCGCTCCCCGTCGCGCAGCCTTCGATGGAAAGCGTCCATGAGGAGCGCGGTCGACTCGTCGTCGACCGTCCAGAGCGAGGCGACCACTGTGGGGACCCCGGCCACGAAGAACGCTCTCGTGAGACCATTGATCCCCTCCCCGCGCGTGATGGTGCCGCGGGCGGTCTCGCATGCGCTGAGAATGACGAGGTCCGCATCGAGGTGAAGCTTCATCACCTCCCGGGCTTCGAGGAAGCCGTCTTCCGACGCGGTCGGGGTCAGAGCAATGCTGGAATAGAGCGGATTGCGGTCATCGAAGAGACCGTGCGAAGCCAGGTGCAAGACGCCGTAGTTCGGGGCTAACTCCTTGAACGCTTCCTCGGTCGCTTCGGCGCCGGAGAATACTGCGACACGCGGTGCGTAGATCTCCGCGATCGACCGGACCTCCTGTCCGGAGAAGGGGAGCGGTCCCAGCCCCCCGCGCAAGGTCATGGCGACCAGAGGCGCGGTGCCGAGATCAGGGTCTCCCATCGCCAGCATGTCGCGGCGTCCCCGGGACCCTTTCATGCGCAAGGACCCCAGCGTGCTCAGCGAGGGAACGACGTAGATCGCATACTGCTCAGCCAGAAAGGTGCCTGGTTCCGGATCGACCAGCGCCTGGAAAGGCACCGCATACAGCTCGTCGTCGGGCACGAGGCAGATTCTGTGCTTGCCCCTGAGGAGGTCCGCGGCAGGGGAGAGCAGGACGCGATAGAGTTCTTCCGCGCCGTGGCGGACGAAACGCTCCCTCGTTGCGGCGAGTGACTCGCGAAACACGCGGATCCGACGCAGAATCGAGGGGGCCGATCCTTCGAGCACAAACCCTTTGATCTTCTCACGTGTCACTGCGAGGAGCGTGATTTGCTCACTGCCGATCGTGTAGAGCAGGGCGATCTCATCAGGCGCGAGCATGCGGCGTGCGTCGCGTGCGCTGATCGGCTCTCCACGGCCACGACGTTGGCGTAGTTCCGGGTGGCGCCGGAACAACTCTTCCTGGAAAGCGCCGTAGTCGTCGCGGGCGCTCTCGAGTTCCGAGTCCAGCGCTTCTTCGCCCAGGGTGGTGCGACGGTTCAACTCTTCGATACGCCGGATATGCCCCTCTTCCTCTCTCCGTTCATCGGAGGTCATCTCCTCGGCAGGAATGACATGCCCTCCCTCCAGGAGATCAAGAAGCTCCCGCGCCTTCATTCTCTCGAAGCAGGAGAACGCCTCTTCCTCCCGTCTCTGTGATATGCAATGGAAGATCATCGACTCGAACGGCGCGAGAGCTGAGGCGAACCACCGTTCCCGCAGGCTGAGTGAGCCCAGAGACTCCCTGTATTCCTCCACGTCGTTCATCGAGGATTCCAGAAGGGCCATTGCCGCAGTGCTGTCGCCCCGGAGCCAGGCAATCTCGGCGAGCGCGGCGCTGGCCGACCAGAGTTCGCTTGTACGGTGAACGTCTTTCGCTGCTGCGATCACGATGCGATACAGCGAGTCGGCCTGATCGAGCTGTCCGGCCAGTTGCCACGCGCGCGCCAGGGCGTACCCAGCCCGGCAGATGTTCAGCTCCCCGCCCGTATTCCCCCGGGAGACACTCACCGCCAGGTTGAATGACTCCTCGGCGAGACGCACCGCCCCGGTCGTGTCCCCCTTCCGCTGGGCCAGCCAGCTCAAGTTGGCGAGCGTGTTCCCGCGCTGATCGAAATCCGGTTGGTCGTAATCTGGAATCGAGTCTTGCACCGAAAGTGCAGCACGATAGTACTCTTCCGCCTGGGCGAGGCTGTCCGCCTCCTCCATGCGCAGCGCGATGTTGGCCAGAGCGTAACCTTGGACTATGAAATCGCCGTTGGCCCGGGCGAGCTCCAGAGCGCGCTGGTAATGGGGTATCGCCCGCTTCCAATCTCCGTTGTCTCCATAGATATTGCCGATGATGTTTTCGGCGCTCTCTTCCACCCACCAGTTCGAGCACTCCCGGGCGTTATCCCGCGCGCGCTCACAGAAGTGCAGAGCTTCTTCGTGTTGCTGCGCGTACCAGCGGATGAGACCGAGGGCGTAGCACACACGTGCGATATCGCTCTCCTTGCCCGGGCGTTCGGACAAGGCCAAGGCGCGTTTGGCGTAGACGTAGGAAGAGTCGAGCAAGGCGACGTTGTAGTAGGCTGTTGAGACGTTGATGAGAGCTTCCGCTGTTATCGCGCTGTCGCCGTGGGCCTCGTTGAGCAGCAGATATCGGCGGAGAGCCTCCTCGCCTTCTCGCTGGTGGCCCGACATGAGCTGCGCGCCCCCCATGCTCCTCAAGGCCCACATCACGCTGAACTGGTCGTTCGCCCGGGAGGCCACGCGCAGCAGGCTGTCATAGAGCGCGATCCCTCGCTCCGTCGATCCCTCCTCGGCCTCCAGATTGCCCCATCGCCAGAGGGCCCTGCAGAGAAGTTGCGGATCGCCGAGAGAGTCGGCGACCTGCGCGAGACGGGTGTAGCCTTCCGCTCGCTCAGACACGCTGAACGTGGAAACCCTCGGCTGCAAGAGATAGACCTCGGAGCGGGCGGCGATTCGGATGTCGCCGACATCCCTTTGCAGGTCGCGAGCTCGGGTCAGGTCGGACCGGGCAGCAAGATAGTTGACCATCGTGTTTACGGCGCGCCCAGCTTTGTACAGACTGTCTGCTTGGACGAACCTCCGCGCGTTCGAGTCGGGGAGAGCTTTGCCCCATTCGAGGTGTCGCAGCAGAACGCGCGTGCGATAGAGCTGGTCGGCCATCCGAGCGGCGAGGTCACAATCGGAGAAGGCCCGCTCAGTCTCGGAACGCGCGCTTCGCAGACGGGCCCGCAGCGCCTCATTCAGTCTGTCGTCAAATGCCGTGGCTAACTCAGCAAACGAGGGTGGCGACTTGAGCGGCGCTTCCTTCTGGAGGCTGTCGGCGACAGCTCTCAGGTGGGGCCATAATCCGGTTCTGCTGTCGGCGGCCGAGGCAACGCGACACGTCAGGAGGGGAAGGATCAAACAGACGAGCAACAGGCACGCTCGCCGGTTCCTGCAAGATGGCGACGGGTAGCGAAGAACGCGGTGCGGATCCCTCGCATTCGACAACCGGGCCGTCATGCTTGTCGCCACAAGGCACCGCCCTTCGAAAGCCCGCTCGGGAGCGACCAGCTAGAGAACCTCAACGAGGCGTGCTTGAAAGTCTAGCATCGGGCCGGCCGCAGCGCAACGGCCTGTCTCCGCGGGTGCTGCTGCCCAGGGAAGATGTCCCCTCTAACTGCTCAGCGATTATGTCCCCATGGTCTGAGTATGCCAAGGGGGTCAGCATCATCAGGCCCGTAATGGGCCGACCCGCCCCGCCTTCTTGCACTGCCCGTTCTCCGGGCGCAACATGGGAGCCGATGCTCCACCTCGAGAACTTGAGACGCGTCTATCGGCTTGCCGATCGGCGTCGCGCGGGGGGAGCGCGGGGCGTCCGGCGTGCTTGATCGCCTCGGCGAGCCTGACGCGTGGATCCGGTCCAGGCGCTCAGGCACGAATAGGCCTCGCGGGTACGCTCACATCCACGGTTCGTCGGCGGTCGGCCCGTAGATGGACGGCACCTTCCCGCCCGCCATCCTCAGGTAGATCGAGAACTGCCCGCGGTGGTGGATCTGGTCGTGCAGGAGCATCCAGGCCACGGCCATGCGCGACATCCTCCCCATCGTCTTCGGCGCGGTGAAGAAACTGACCTGGCCTTTGAGGTACGACTCGTCCCCGGACCGGACGATATCGCCGAACTCCTTGTGCGTGTTCTCGAGCGCGGCGAGCAGCTCGTTCCAGCTCTGCGGCGGTTTCGGCGGCTCCCCGGAAGGCGGAGCGGTCGCGAACGCATCGTTGAAGAGCATCATGCCGAGCCTGCGCTCCGAAACGAAGACCCAAGCCAGTTCGCGCGCGGCCTTGCATAGAGGATGCGGCTGGAGATCGAGCTTGTCTTCAGGGTAGGCGCGCAGCACGCGCATCGTCGTCGCATGCTCGTGCTCGTAGGTGTCCAGGAACGCCTGCTTCGCAGGGTTTGTGTATCCGGTCTGCGCCGACGGGGTTGTCATGGGGTACCTCCGAGGTTCGCGTGGAGTGGACAGGTCAATTCACTGGCTGATGATGGAGGATCGCGGGGGATGGCGCAATCACCGCCTCGACCGTCACGGGAGGAACCGCACCGCGCGGTCCGGTGGCTACGGCGTCGGTCGGGATTCGGGCGGCGCGGAGGCGCTCAGGGCCCGAGCCCCGCGAGCATCTCCTCGCGAATCAGGGCCGGCGGGATGGTGCCGTAGGAGAGGAGCTTGTCGTGGAATGCGCCGAGCCGGAAGCGCCGGTCGCGCGCCTTCATCTCCGAGCGAAGCGCCAGGATCGCCTCGCGGCCGATGAGATAGCTCGACGGCTGCGTGGGCGTCAGCGTGTAGCGGCGCACCTCGGCGACCGCGTTCGGGGGCTCGACGCACACCTGGTCCACGAGCATGCGGACCGCATCGTCGAAAGTCATCTCGCCGGTGTGCAGCCCGACATCAATCACGACGCGCGCGGCCCGCCACAGCGTCGCCTGAAGCTGCGCCAGCCGCACGAGCGGATCGGGGTAGAAGCCCTCCTCGTACATCATCTCCTCGCAGTAGAGCGCCCAGCCTTCGGCGAAGACGTTGTTGTCGGTGAGCTTCCGCATCTTGCTGCGGGCGCGGTTCGCCCAGGTGAGCTGGAGGTGGTGTCCGGGGTACGCTTCGTGAACCACGGTGGTGATCATGCTCGGCACGTTGTGGCCGAGGAGCTGTTGGTGCTGCACGTCGGGGCTCGCCTGCGTGTCAATCGGGGTCACGTAGAAGAAGCCGCGCTGTTCGGTCTCGAACGGCGCGGGCGACAGATAGGCTGCGTACGGCACGAGGAGCCGCTCGAATACCGGCGTATCAATCAGCTCGATCGCCTCGCCGGGCGGAAGTGTGGCCAGGCCGCGCTCGTTGATGAACTCCCGCGCGACGAGCACCCACTGCTCGTAGGCGCCGCGCAGCCGTCCCGGTGACGGCACCTGGTCCTTGCTCGATTCGAAGATCGCCGACCACGGCCTCGACGGATCAATCTTCTTCGCCAGATCCTCGAGATCCTCCCGCGTGCGCGCCAGGATTTCCTCGCCCATCGCGCGCAGGCTCGTGCAGTCGAAGTCGAGGAAGTTCTCGCGGCGCAAGCGGTACTCGAACAGCTCGCGCCCCATCATGAAGTTGCCGTTCGCGCCGTGCATGAGGTTGGCGAGATGGCGGCGGAAGTCGAGAAACGCCTCGCCCGCCGATGCCGCGGCGCGTTCGATCTCCCGGGTCATCTCGGGCACCTGCCGGGAGACCGCGGAGACGACCTCCTCCATGAAAGCGGCCCCGCTCGCTGCTTCCTCGATCGCGATCTCGAGATAGACGTGCGGCGCATCCTTGACGCGCTCGACGGCGGCGCGGAGGAACTCCGGCATGAGCCTCATGCGCGAGAGGATCGAAGGGATTCGCACGGGAAGAGGCGCGAAGTTGCGGGCCAGAAGATACTGCAACCCGTTCAGTGCGCGCTCGAGGTAGAACGAATGGGACCGCTCGAAAGGGCGCTCGCCTTCCAGCTCCGAGACGAGGACGTCGAGCCTGCACGCGAGCAGGTCGTAATCAACGCGATCGGTCACCGACAGGGTTGAGCGATCCACGTCACGGTCAATGGCGCTCCGGATCTCTCGGAAGGTGCGCGCGGCGGAAGCGACGGTGGAAGCGTCGTAGTGACCGAGTTCGGCGTCGTGATCGTGAACACCGAAGTAGGTCGCCTGGATCGGCTCGTAGGCGAAGTACGCTTCGGCGAAGCGGTCAATGAGGCGGTCGAGTTTCTGTCGAGCCGTCATGCGATTCCTCGTTCGGTTTCGTCTTCGGCCGGACGCCGCGGCGCCGGAAGCGGGATCGGCACTCCGCCCTCCGACACGCGGCACAGACCGGCGTAGTCCTTCACGATGCGGCCGATTACGGCCACGCGGAGGCCACCGGCCATCGCCCGCCTTTCCAGAGAGAAGTAATCGGCCGGCTCCAGTGCCATCAATAGCTCCGGTTCGCCGGCCTCCAGGAAGGCGAACCGGCAGGGCTCGCACTGCTCCCTCTCCGCGGCCCGGTAAGAGGGCGATCCCAAAGGCAGATCCTCCACCCAGATCTCGGCCCCGAGAGGGGCCGCAAGCGAGGCCGCGGCAGCCGGAAGGCCGCGCGCCAGGCTGGCT
>JAGVPR010000318.1 GCA_020052115.1 Candidatus Eiseniibacteriota bacterium | reverse complement strand
GTGCGCTCCGCCGCGGCGCGCGCAACGCCGTCCACGACGCCGACCAGCGGCAGGTCGAACCGTCGCTTGAGCAGCGGCAGCGCGACCGCCGAGGAAGTGTTGCACGCGACGACCACCATCTTCACGCCGCGCTTGAGGAGAAAGAACGTGTTCTCGACCGAAAAGCGCTGGACCGTCTCCGGGGACTTCGTCCCGTAAGGAAGCCGCGCGGTGTCGCCGAAGTAGATCAGGCTCTCCTCGGGGACGCGCTCCAGTAACCGTCGCACGACCGTGAGCCCGCCGATCCCCGAATCGAAGACGCCGATCGGGCGCGGATCCGTACGAGCGATCTCGGGCAGAACCATTACTCGAAGTCCTCCGGCCGCAGCGGGTCTCGCATGCCGTAGTGGCCGGCCAGCGTCTCCCGCGGCCGGCCGTCAACGAGGATCTGCACGGCTTTCACGTCGCTGAAGTTCTCCGTCATCGTGCGCACGAGCGAGGCGAGCGTGGCGTACTCGGCGCACGAGCCCCCGGGATGGCGCTCGATCAAGCCGGGGCCGAAGTTGAGATAGAGCACGCCGTCCGCGCCCGCGAACACGTCTCGCACCTCGGTCTCGTCCGGGAAGACCGGCACGAGCGGCCCGGACGGGCCCGCGATGAGCTGCAGGATTACCGTGCGCACCGTCTCCGTCAGATCGCCGCTCATCGGCGCCTCGCGCCGCTCGGCCGCCACACCATTGCCATCCGGCGATCCGAAGTAGAGCGTGACGGGACGGGTCTCCACGGGCTGCTCCTGCGGCGTCTCCAAGCCGCGTTCCCACAAGACCCGGCGCGCGAGAACGCCGCGGAAGATGATGGCGCCCGCCGCGAGCAAGAGGGCCGCGGCGATGAGAGGCACCGCCGGGCGACGAATCCGCAGGCTCATCCGCGCCTCCCCCTCACAGCTCCTTCTCCCCGCGAAGACGGTGCACGAAGGACTCGATGCCGCGCGCGATCGCCCGCGCGAGATCCGAACGCTTCTCGGCCGAGGCGAGATCCGCCGCGTCGCCGGTGTTGGTCACGAATCCGCACTCGACGGCGACGGCCGGCATGTCCACCGAGGAGAGCGCGCGCAGAGGCCTCTTGAGAACCGGGATCCCGCGGCCGGCGCCGATCTCGGCTGCGATGCTCTCCGCGAGCCTCTCGCTCGCGCCGCCGTGGCGGGCCTGCACGCCGGACCAAGGCAGGATCTCGAGGCGCCGGCCCGCAATCGTCTTCGATGCGACCGGCGACACCGATCCGCCCCGGAAGATGAGCACGCGCGGCCCTTCGACGCCGCTCGAGAACGAGCCGTTCGCGTGGATCGTGACGCAAAGATCGGCGCCCGAAGCGTTCACGATCTCGGCCCGGCGATCGAAGGGGATCTCCTCGTCGCCGTCGCGCGTGAGGATCACCTCGAAGCCATGGTCCTCTTCGAGGACGCGGCGCAGTTCTTCGGCAACCTCCAGCGAGATGCTCTTTTCGATCAGCTCGCCCACCGCCCCGCGCTCCCATCCGCCGTGGCCCGCGTCAATGACGATGCGGCGAAACTCCCGGGCCCGATCAGCCTCCGAGACCGCCTCGCCGGCCGCGAAAGCGGCTTCGGCGAGCGGCGCGAAGCTCCCCGAGGCGACATCCACCGAGTCGGCCGAGAACGTCAGGCTCCACGACTCCGGCCCGGGATCCACACGGAAGCCGAGCGCCGCCGGCGCGGCCTGCAGATGGAGCCGCGCGCCCTCCGGCGCGTTCTCGACGCGGAGGCCGGAGATGAGTCCGACGGGCGCCGGCACGCGGAGTTCAGCCTCTGCGGAGACGCCGGGGAACAGGACGATGAACCCAGCTTGCGAGGACTCGAGGCGCGGCGCCTCGGCCGCAGTCGCCCGGAGCACCGTGCGCGCGCCCGACTCGGTCAGATCAATCTCCGCCGAGGAGTCGCTCGATTCCCCGAGGTGCAGCGTCATCCGCTCCGGATTCCAGCGCGTCCCCCCCGGGAGAGCGCCGGCGAGCGCCTCGGAAAGACCGGAGAGCGACACGAAGACGACGCCGCCGTCGAGGCGCGAGGGACCGGGCAGGTTTCGCGGGTTCTGATCGAGGATCGCCGTCGGGGTGTCCACGAAGAGATCGAAATGGTGCTCGTTTCCGCCGGCCGTGAAGCGAAGTTCGAGGCGCCGGCTCTGCGGGCTCCACCGCTTCGTCGCCCCGAGCGCGGCCGCGAGATCGGTCGTCGAAACGTACGGGATCCCGTCCATGGTCAGAAGCCGCGCCGCGATCCGTCCGCCGGGGCCGTCGAGGATCGCGCGCTTCGGGCCGGACTCCTCGGCGCCGAAGGACCGGCCTGCGATGCCGCACGCGATCAGGGCGATGAGAAACGCGACGATCCAATGGGGCCGCGTCATCTGTCGCCTCCGTGGCGCCGCTGCTGCCGTTCCATATCGCGCTTCTCTTCCCTTTCACGAATCGCCTCGCGCCGGTCGTGCGTCTTTCGCCCGCGCCCCAGGCCCAGCTCGAGCTTCGCATGGCCGCGGTCGAAGTAGATCGCGAGCGGGATCAGCGTGAGCCCTCGTTGCTCGATCTTCACGAAGAGACGCCGGATCTCGGCGCGGTGCAGCAGAAGGCGCCGGCGGCGCATCGGATCGTGGTTGTCGCGCGCGGCCTTCTCGTAGGGAGCGATGTGAAGGTTGACGACGTACGCCTGGCCGCTCTCGATGACGGCGTAGCTGTCGAGGAAGTTCACCTGCGAGGCCCGCAGCGACTTCACCTCCGTGCCCTTGAGTTCGATCCCGGCCTCGATGGATTCGACGATGGTGTAGAGGTGGCGCGCCTTGCGGTTCGTGGCGACCACCTTTACATCGTCGGCACTCGTGTCCTTCACGTTCGCGCTCCCGGGAATGCCGCGCCGCGGCGGCCGTTCGCGGCACGCGGGGCCGCACGCGAAACTTCGAATCTATCGGACGCGCCGACCGCGGGCAAGGCCGCTTCTCTTGACACCCGCTCCGAGCGCACCTAGAATCCTACTCTGTTCTCGGAGGGGCAGCCTCCGAGACCGGTGCGGAAGTGGCGGAACTGGTAGACGCGCTGGGTTCAGGGTCCAGTGAGGGTTACCTCATGGGGGTTCAAGTCCCCCCTTCCGCACCACGGCATCTCTCTCCCGGCAAAAGCGTTCGCCGCCGAGCCCCGCGCCCGGCGGCGTGACTTCATCCACGCCTTCCTCCCGGATCCCCCGATCCGTCTCACTCGTTCGTGAAGCGCTCCTTCACCCGGCCCCAGGTTACCGCCTCGACGGGCGTCTCGCAGAAGTTGACCTCCTCCGGCGTCGGCGTACAGCCGTTGCCGGGGACGCCGCCCGGGGCGACGTGATTCAGGGCGTCGAAGAGCGACCATTCACCCGCTCCATCGGGCAGCCGGCCGGTCGAGCGGTCGTCCTCGGCGTCCTCGTCGCCGAAGGTGACGCTGTCCATCAGAGTCGTGTCGGCGGGAGCGAGCCGCCAGAGCATCACGGTGTCCCCTTCGTTCCCGAGGCGCAAGCCGTACGCCGGGCAGCCGAAGGTGCGCTCCCAGTCGTACGACATCTTGCCCGTGATGAGCAGGCGGCCGCCCGCAGCGAGCGTGCCGGTGAACTCGTAGCGCCACGAGGTGTCGGCGGTGGCGATCCGCCACCCGGTGAGATCCACCGCTTCTGTGCCGGTGTTCAGGACCTCGACCCACTCGTCGTCGCGATAGCTCACCGTGCCGTCGTTGTTCCAGTCTCTGGCCGGGTCGGCGAGCACCTCGTTGAGCACGACCGCGGCGCCCGCAGGCACGGCCGAGACCGCCAGACACGCACACAGCATCCAGGTGATTCCCTTCATCGGATTCCTCCCTTCCTCCCATTCCACCGCACGGCGCAATCCGCGCGAAGGACGGCGTGCCGCACGCGGCGAAAGCCCGCGCGGCGCGCCCTGTCTCGATCTCCGGGAGGGATCCGGGGGGACGGCGTGTCGAGGCGACGAAGGCCCGAGGTGTCGCGAGGAGCATCCCGGGGCCCGCGGCGCAGCAGGCTGCGGACCCGGGACGAAGGCTCAGCCGGGGACGATCCAGGTGCCGGCGCTTCCGGCGACGGCGTCGGCGATGGACTGGCAAGAGGCGATGATGGCGGCGCGCCCGCCGCCTTCGACGAATTCGATGGCGGCTTCGATCTTCGGGCCCATGCTGCCCGGGGGGAACTGGCCGTCGGCCATATGACGGCGGATCTCGCTCACGGCGACGCGGTCGAGGAGGCGCTGGGTCGGCTTGCCGAAATCGAGCGCGACCTTTTCGACGCCGGTGACGAAAAGGAGGCCTTCGAAACCGAGCGCGGTGGCGGCGACCACCGAGGCGAGATCCTTGTCAATCACCGCCTCGATGCCGCGGAGGCGGCCGTCGGGTTCGCGGACCACGGGAATGCCGCCTCCGCCGACGGCGATCACGATGTGACCGCGCTCGATGAGCCCGCGGATCAGCTCGATCTCGACGATTTCCACGGGCCGCGGCGAGGCGACGACGCGGCGGAAGCCGCGCCCCGCGTCGGAGCAGACCGCCCAACCCTTCTCGACCGAGAGGAGACGCGCTTCCGGCTCCGCGTAGAAGGGGCCGATCGGCTTCGTCGGGTTGCGGAAAGCGGGATCGTCACGAGAGACGACGACCTGAGTGACGAGCGTCACAACACCCGGTGCGCGCTCGCGGGAGGCGAACTCGTTTCCCAGGGCCTGCTGCATCATGTAGCCGATGCCGCCCTGCGAATCGGCCCCGCAGACGTCGAGGGGCATCGGCGGGATCCGGTCGCGCACGGCTTCGTTGCGGATCAGGATATTGCCGACGATGGGGCCGTTCCCGTGAGTCAAGAGGAGCTTCGTGCCCGCCTCGTAGAGGACCGCGACCTGGTGCATGGTGCGCGCCGTGATCGCGCGCTGTTCCTCGTAGGTGCCCGCTCCCCTGGCGGGGATGATGGCGTTGCCGCCGAGTGAAACCAGCAGAGAGCCGAACTTGTGATCACTCATCGAGGAAGAGCCCCTTGAGGCCGGTCTCCGGCTCGATGCGTCGCTCGGCGCCGACGCTCGTACGCAGGATGACCACCTCGGCCGTGACGGCCACCGTCCCCTTCGACAAGTGGCCTCCCACCATCCGCCCGTCGCGCGCGGCGAGCGCAGCGTGCGCGTGGATCAGGATGCCCTCGCCGTCGCGGGCGATGTTGCCGCTCAGCGAGACGAGTTCCATCGGATCCGGGAAGGCGTGGCTGTCGTAGCCGCCCCCGCCGCTGTAGTAGCTCAGCTCGACGTCTCGGAGCATCCCGATGCCGCAGAGGAGCGCGCCGCTCGTGATGCCGCGCTCGCGGCAGACGTTCATGAGAGACGCCGGCACATCCTCTCCCGGAAAGAGACGCACGAAGAGGACTCCGTCCTTCTCGTTCGACTGCATCGGTGTGCCTCCGTACGTTCGAGCGATGGTTCCGTCCGCCGCTCAGAACGCGACGTGTATGCCGGATCCCCATCGCCGCTCGATTGCCAACGACAGGGCCGAGCCGCTTGTCCTGTCCTTCCTCGATCGCCAGGCCCCGGAAGCGAGGAGCCTCAGCGGACCCCGCTCCCATCCGACCCGAGCGCCGATGACGGCGCCGCCGCGCGGGACCGTGAGGGTCCCTCCGCCGC
>JAGVPR010000089.1 GCA_020052115.1 Candidatus Eiseniibacteriota bacterium | reverse complement strand
GGGGAGGTGAAGGATGTCCTCCTGCTGGACGTCACCCCCCTGTCCCTGGGGATCGAGACCCTGGGGGGCGTCTTCACCCGGATCATCGACCGCAACACCACCATCCCCACCCGCAAGAATCAGGTCTTCTCCACCGCGGCGGACAACCAGACCGCAGTGACCATCCACGTGCTCCAGGGCGAACGGGATATGGCCGGGGATAACAAGACGCTGGGGCGGTTCGAACTGTTCGGTATTCCGCCGGCGCCCCGGGGCATTCCCCAGGTCGATGTCACCTTCGACATCGACGCCAACGGCATCGTCCAAGTCTCCGCCAAGGATATGGGCACCGGCAAGGAGCAATCCATCCGCATCACCGCCTCCAGCGGCCTTTCCGAGGCGGAGATCAAGAACCTCATCAAGGATGCCGAACTCCATGCCGAGGAAGACCACAAGAAGCGGGAGCTGATCGAGGCCCGCAACCAGGCCGACACCTTGACCTACACCACCCAGAAGACCTTGACCGACCTGGGGGACAAGGTAGACGCGGCCACCAAGAGCGACATCGAAAGCCACCTCGCGGCCCTCAAAACCGCCATGGAAGGGACCGACCTGGAGGCCATCAAGCAAAAAAGCGAGGAGCTGATGAAGGCCTCCCACAAGCTGGCGGAACAGATGTACGCCAAGACCGGTTCTGCCGGCCCGGACCCGGGCGCCGGGGCGGGCGCGGGCGGGGCGACCCTCCCGTCCGATCGCTATCGCTGCTCCGATTCGGGGCGGGACTTCCAACGCCGGTGCACCCAGAACCAATGGTCGGGGTGGCGCCGCACGTACGACTCGATGAGCGCCGTGTACCGTCGCGCCGCTTCGGCCATCCCTTCGCTTCCCGGCCCGACGGTGAACGGCTCGCCGATCACCATGTGGTGCCGGCCGCCCCCCTGGCGCACGATGAACCCCGGAACGACGAGCGCCCCGCTCCGCTGCGCCACGAGCGCCGGTCCGGTCGCCACGGAAGCGCTCCGCCCGAGAAACGGGAGGAAGAGGCCGTCGCGACCCGCGTCCTGATCGGCGAGAAGCACGATGAAACGGTTCTCGCGAAGTTCGCGAAGCGCCCGCCGCGCTGACTTCCCGACGGGATAGGTCCTCACGCCCATGCGCTGCCGGCGGCGGTCTATGAACGAGCCGACGAGAGGGTTTCGCTGGTCGGCGACGACGTAGGTGACCGGGTGACCGCGCGCCGCGACGGCTGCGCCGAAAATCTCCCAGCTCCCGAAGTGGGCCGAGGTGAGCACGGCTCCGTGTCCGCGCCGGGCGGCTTCGAAGAATCCCTCTTCTCCCTCGATCGTGAGACGTCCCCACAGATCCTCCACGCTTTCCACGGTCAAGCGCGCGAACTCGACGAACGTCTCGCCGAGATTCCGGTAGACGGCGCGCGCCAGGGCGCGGCGCCGCGCCGGATCCGGTTCGATCAGCGCGAGGTTCTCCAGGGCGACGCGGCGGCGGATCTGGATCAGATCGAAAGCGAGATCGCCGAGCCGGCGGCCGAGCGCGAGCGAGACTCCGAGCGGCAGCGCCGCGCAGAGAGCGACGGCCCCGCGAAACAGGACATACTCGATCCGGTCGCGAAAGGTGGGCGCGCGCAAGGCCGCTACATCCTCTCCAGATTCCCTCCGAGCATCGCGCGCAAGCGCCTCTGCTCGAAGGGACCGGCGGCCTGCAGATCCTCGAGGAAGACGCATGCCGGCTCCTCTCCGGCTCGCTCGATCCAGGGCATGAGATCGAGGTGCACGCGGTCCCAGCCCATCTCGCGAAGCGCCCGGGCAAGTTCGGCCGGCTCCATCGGCCCATCCAGCGAGACGATGAAGAAGAACTGCTTTCGCGGGAAGACATCCGGCTCGCGGATCTCCTCGCCGCGGTTGGCGAACACGCGCAAGCAGGCCTTCGCATCCTCGGGAAGAGCCGGGATCAGAGCCGTGTCCGGAGGCGAGAGGAAGGTCACGGCCTCCCCGGCGAATCCGGCCGCGGCCCCCGCGCCGGCCCCGCGCACGAGGCTCACGTGCAGATCGCTCAGAAGCCCCATGCGTCTTGCCGGGAGACCGGCGGCGCGATCGAGCCCGATCAGTTGCACCCGCTTGCCCTGCCACGCGTCGCCTCTGACGCCCGCGAGCTTGTTCACGAGCGCGAGACTGTCCCCTCCCGCCTTGCCTGTCAGTCTATCCAGCTCGTCCAGGAACCCCTCGCTTCCGAAGAGTCCCGCATCGAACCATCGCACGCTCCCGGCGGCGTAGTGCGGAAGGGATCGCTGCGGCGCGCCATCGAAGTCTATCTGGCACGACTCGTAGAGCAACGCGCGCCCCGCCGCGTGCTCGCGCGCCAGCGGCTCGGGCCAGTCCGCGAGGAATCGGATCCAGCGTTCGCTCATGCGGCCCTCGCACCCGAGCGCGATCGAGTCAATCCACGCGACGTCGTCGTCGAGCCGGTGGTAGAAGCGATGCTCCCCTTCGGTCCAGAAGTTGTAGGTCGGAATTCCGGCCCGTCGGAAGGGAGCATGATCGCTCCCCTCGCCGCCCCAGGCGTGGTGCACGCCCAGGCTCTCCGCCAGCGTCGAGTCCAGCAAGGCGCGGAAGGCGCGCATGATTTCGGGATGCCGCTCGCCGCCTCCGAGGCCGGTCTTCCCCTCGCCGTGGCCGGCCATGTCGAGGTTGATCATCGCGACAGCGCGGCGAAGATCGAAGGGAGGGTTCTTCGCGAGCGCCTCTGCTCCCAGGAGCCCCTGTTCCTCCCCCGCAAAGGTCGCGAAGACGACGGTGCGGCGCGGCGCCCGCGGGCCCGCCGCGAATGAGCGCGCGAGTTCCACGACGACCGCCGTTCCCGAGCCGTTGTCGTCGGCGCCGTTGAAGACGAGGCCGCGTCCATCCACCCCGATGTGATCCATGTGGCCGCCGACGATGATGATTTCGTCGCGAAGCCGCCGGTCCGTGCCGGCGATGCTGCCAACCACGTTTCGCGCGGAGCCGCCGGGGATGCGGCGCACGTCGGCCGCGAAGTGGAATCGCTTGCCGGTCGCGAACGGATGCGGCGCCGAGGCGAGCCCCTTCTCGTACGCCTCGCGCTCCAGTCCCGTGTTCAGAAAGAGAAGATCGGCCGCGCGGTGGCCGATGTAGGCGACGGGGACCTCCGGGAAATAGGAACCCTCGTGCACGGCGCCGCCGTGGACCGGGCGGGCTTCCTGGAGGTAGAGCACGGCGGCCGCCCCGCGCCGGACCGCCTCGTGCAATGTCGAGTCGCGCGAGGTGTCCATGTCCCAGTTGTAGCCGTTCTCCGGAGCGCCGCGGACGATGAGGACGATCCTGCCGCTCACGTCGGTGTCGCCGTAATCATCCCACCGGCGCGCCGGGTCGCAGAGCCCGTGGCCGGCGACGACGACCTCGGCGGTGATGTCCCCGGAGCCCGAGTTCGTGATGAGAGAGAAGTCCTCGCCGTAGAGGAACGGCACTTTGCCGTAGGGGCTGTCGAGAAGCTCCATCTTCGCGCCGCGCTCCTCGGTGGAGAGCATCGGGAAGGGCAGAAAGTACGTGCCGTTCTCACCGGCGGGCTCGAGGCCGCACGCCTTGAAGTGCGCCGCGACGTACTCCTCGGTGCGAACGCCGCCCGGAAGCCCGCTCTTCCGGCCCTCGAAATCGTCGCCGGCGATCTCGGAGAGGATGGCAAGTGCGCGGCGCTGATCGAAGAGGGTCGAGGGCAATGCTCGATCGCGGGATGATGGTGCCGACGAGGCATCGAGGAGCGGCATGCCCGCGAGGACCGCTGCCAGCATGACGAGAACGCTTGAGCGCATGGGGCTGTCTCCAGCATGAGCACACCGGCGCGTGCGCCGAGTTCGCCGAACGGTCTTCGGCCGCGGAGCATTGTACACGAGGGCGCGAGGGAGATCCCGAGCGTCCGCGATCCGCGGGAAGAACCCGCGAGCAGACGGCAGGGCCCTCAGCGCCCCCGGCCCGACGATCCCTGCCTCGCCGGTCTCCGGAACCTCGGCCCCGGCATGCGCTCGACGGCGCCGTCCACCTCGAGAGCGGCGAGGACGGCGAGCAGTTCCGCGGCCCCCTTGGCCCCGACGCTCGAGGCGATATCATCGAGCGAACGAGCTCGGCCGTCCAGCGCGCCGAGCACACGAGCCTCGAGTCCGGACCTTCTCGGAGTCGTTTCGCATGCCTCCGGCCCCCCGCCGGCGCCCG
>JAGVPR010000231.1 GCA_020052115.1 Candidatus Eiseniibacteriota bacterium | reverse complement strand
GACGCCACGTGCGCGGTCCGAGACGTCCAGGGACGAATCTGGGTGGGCACCAGGGCCGCCGGCATGTACCGGTGGGATGGGAGTGCGTGGCGCCAGCTGCTCGCGCCCGGACCGCGCTCCGACAAGCCGATCCGCTCGCTGGCGATCGCTGCCGACGGCGCGCTCTGGTTCACGCATCAGTATCCGGTGCTCGGGAGCTTCTCCGGAGCGGGCTGGGCGCAGCATGACGCGGGCAACACCGGCGGCGGACTCGAGAACCAGTGGACGGCGGGCCTCGAGATCGCCTCCAACGGCGACCTGTGGGTAGGCCACTGCTGTTGCCCCGGGGACGTGAACTGCCGTGTGGATCGCCGCGCCTTCCCCGGCAACGGCTGGGCGGCGTTTCCCGACTTCCTCGACGTGATGGCGATCGCGGAGGATCCATCCGGCGATCTCTGGTTCGGCACCGTGGCGCACGGCTCGGAAGACAACAAGAACGGGATCTACCGGCTCGCGCACGACGACTCGACGCAAGCCCAGTTCCTCGTGGCCGACACGGGCGGCTGCCTGCCGTCGAACCAGGTGCGCGCTCTGCTCGCGCCGGCCGACGATCGCGTGATCTTCGGCTCGCTCGGCGACGGCGTCGCTGTGTGGGACTACGGCTCCTCGGTCACCGATCTGACGGATGATCAGTGTGTCTCGTTCCGCCAATCAACCGGTGAGCTGCGCGGCGACGACGTCACCTCTCTGCTCCTTCGCGGAGGCGAACTCTGGGTGGGCACGACGGCCGGCATCTCGGTCATCTCGCTGGCGAGCGGGAGCGCGCGGTTCATCACGACATCGCATGGCCTGGCCGGCGATCAGGTCGCGTGCCTGGCGTCGGATCCTCAGGGCCGGATCTGGGTGGCGACCCGTTCCGGCGCAAGCCTCATCACGCCGCAGGGCTCGGGGCAGCGGATCGAGAACTTCGCCTATCCCGATCTCGTGAACGAGAGGCTCAACTCCGTCGGCGTGGACGCGCGGTCGGGGCGCGTGTGGTTCGGCACCGACCGCGGACTCTCGGCGTATCAAGCGTGGGATCCAGGTCAGGACGGACCGGGAGGTTTGGAGGCGAGCGTCTATCCGAACCCGTACCGCCCGGCGCGCGACGGCGCGCTCCGGCTGATCGCCGACGGGGGCGCCGGGTTGCGCGGCGAGATCTACGATCTCTCCGGGCGTCGTGTCGCTGCGTTTTCGAGCGTAGGGAGCGATCGCTCGTTCTGGGACGGGACGATGTCCTCGGGCGCGGCGGCTCCGAGCGGGCTCTACGTGATCGTGATCCGTTCCGACTCGGGCGCGGTGGCGCGCGCTCAGGTCGCCGTCATCCGCTAGCCGCGATGCCGGCGTTGGAGGAGGGGGGCGGACGCTCGAGGCGCGCGCTCCTCATCGCTTACTTCTTCCCGCCTCTGGGCGGCGCCGGCGTTCAGCGCACCGCGAAGTTCGCGAAGTACCTTCCGCGCTCCGGCTGGAACACGACCGTTCTCACCGTCGCCTCCGGCGACTACTGGATGCACGATTCCACGCTGCTCGCCGATCTGCCGTCCGGACAGGAAGTGCTGCGCACCCGTTCGATCACCGGCGTCGGGCTCTTCGGCGGCCTCGAGCGCCTTCTCGGCCGCCGCGGCGGGTCGAGCCGCCGGCGATCGGTTCTCCGGCTCGCGCGGCTCGCGCAGTGGATTCTGATCCCCGATACCTACGTCGGATGGGTTCCTTTCGCCGCGCGCGCGGCGGCCGCGCGTCTTCGGCGAGGGGACGTTGATCTCCTCTACACGACGTCTTCGCCCGACAGCGCTCATCTGGTGGGCCTTCTGCTCGGGCGGCGCACGGTTCCGTGGGTCGCCGATTTCCGCGATCCGTGGACCCGCCGCCTGACCTTCGAGCCGCCGACCCCGTTTCACCGGCGGCTCCACGAGTGGCTCGAGGACCGCGTTCTGGAGTCGGCCGATCGAATCATCGTGACGTCCGAGCGGACGGCCGCGGAGTTTCGCGCGCGCCACCCGAGGCTCCCGGCCTCGAAGATCGTCACGATCACGAATGGCTTCGACGAGGACGACTTCGCCGGCGGCCCGCCGGTCGCCTTCACGCGGCCGACCCTCGTGCACACAGGGCAGCTCACCGGCCGGCGAACGATCGAGCCGCTGCTTTCGGGGCTCGCAGCACTCGCTGCGAAGGACCCCGAGGGCAAGTGCGGGCTCTCGGTCCTGCTCATAGGGCCGCGCGAGGCGGAGAACGAGGAGAGGGTGCGGCGGCGGGGTCTCGAGCACGTCGTGCGGTTCCTCGAGCCGATGCCACACCGAGAAGTGATCCGCTTCCAGCAGGGCGCGACCGCGCTGCTCCTCCTCGAGGGAGGGGATGAGCGGGGGCGGCTGATCCTGCCGGGCAAGGTCTTCGAGTATCTGGCATCGCGGCGGCCGATCCTCGCGATCGCCCCTGGAGGCGCCGTGCACGATCTCCTTCAGCCTCTGGGACAGGCCCTGTTCGCCTCCCCGGAGGACCCCACGGCCATCGCGAGCGCCCTGGATGCGGTCCGCCGGGGGGACCTCCCCCAGCCCTGCGACCCCGCCGCGCTTAACTGCTTCTCACGCCTTGAGTTGACGGGACGCCTCGCCCGCCTTTTCGATGAGGTCGTGAAGGTGCGCGCCGGGCAAGCCGGCCTCCGAATCTAGGCTCCACATCTGCAGCCGTATTGTGTTGTTCTGCAACATGTTACGCATCAGGCCCGCGTCCCTCCTTGTCTCAAATGTCTCCGGCCAAAGAAAGCGTTGACTCGCAATGGTTCCTGGTGGCAGAGTGTGGACGCTTGGTGGGGGCTAGTGGCAAAAAGCGCATCAACTGATTGTAAATATTGGAGTTGCGATGGGGCGCTGCATCGGCAGGTTCAGGCGCGCACTGGACGAGAAGGGTCGCGTGACGCTGCCCTCGAAGCTGCGGCGAGCGCTGCTGTCGCCCGAGGAATCCTCCGTCGTCGTCCTCGCAGGCCACGAGGGCTGTCTCTACGTCTATCCCGTCCAGCGATTCGTGGATGAGGCCGACGGCATCAGCGGCGGCTCCACCGCGTCGAAGTCCCAGCGCGATGTGCGGCGATCGATGGCGATTGACGCCGACGAGCAGGACGTGGACGGCCAGGGGCGGGTCCTGCTCACGGACGAGCTGCGGGAGCACGCGGGCATCGGCAAGAAGGGCCGCGTGGTCTTTCTAGGCGTCATGACTTTCGTCGAGGTCTGGTCGCTCGAGCGTTATCGCGAGCGGGTCGAGCCGCTGCGCGGCCGGCTCGACGAGCTGACCGAGAAGCTGCACGAGGAGGAGCGATGAGCAGCGCGGCCATTCGTCCGGCCGAGCGCTCCGAGGGCGCGCGGGCCGTCTGGATGTTCGAGCGGCGGGGCGGGGTTCGCCTCGTGCGGATCGCCGGACAGCTGGGCCTCTCGGAGATGCGGCTGCTCGACAGCCAGATCGAGCAGGTGCTGCTGCCCGGCGAACGAGTGGTCATGGACTTTCGCGCGGTCGCGCATCTCGACTATCGGAGCCTGGAGATCCTGAACCGGAGGGCCGAACGCCTCGCCCGCGAGGGCGGTGCGCTCGCGCTCTGTCGGATGAGCGAATACGTGCGGGCGATCCTCATGCTGGGATCGTCGCCCGGATTGATGGAGGTGCACGAGCGGGAAGAGGAGGCGCTGGCGTCGGTCGCGACGGGCGCATCCTAGGCCGCACGTGAAATCGGTGTGCCGCATATCCCGGTTCTGCTCGAAGAGGTTCTGAGCCATCTGGCCGTCGCGCCGGAGGGGTTCTACATCGACGGGACCGTGGGAGCGGGTGGTCATGCCGCGGCGCTGCTGGAGAAGCTGCCGCAAGCGTGCGTTCTCGGCCTGGATCGCGACACCAGCGCGATCGGGGAAGCGGCTGGGACGCTGCGGCGCTTCGAACAGCGCGTGATCCTGGTGCAGGCGTCCTTCGGCGAGTTGGATCGCGTGGCCCGCGAGATCGGGATCCTCGGTTCGGTGAGAGGGATCCTCCTCGATCTCGGGGTTTCATCCACGCAGATTGACACGCCGGAGCGCGGCATGAGCTACCGGAGCGAGGGGCCGCTCGAACTGCGGTTCGACAGGGCGCACGGGGAGAGCGCGGCGGACTGGCTCGCGCGAGCCCCCGCTCCGGATCTGGCGCGGGTGCTGAGGCAGTACGGCGAGATTCCGCGCGCCGGCGCACTGGCGGCGGCGATCGACCGCGAGAGGCGGCGGTCGCCGATCCGCACGACGGCGGATCTCGTCGCGGCCCTCGAGAGACAGCTCGGCAATGTCCAGCCGGGACTTCTCTCGAAGGTCTTTCAGGCGCTGCGGATCGAGATCAACGACGAGCTGGGCGAACTGGGCCGCGCCATGGAGGCGGCGGCGGCAACGTTGGCGGCGCGCGGGCGGCTCGCGGTCATCGCGTACCACTCGCTGGAGGACCGGATCGTGAAGCGGACGTTCCG
>JAGVPR010000266.1 GCA_020052115.1 Candidatus Eiseniibacteriota bacterium | reverse complement strand
CCGGCCGAGACCCGCACGCAGCGCCCCGCGCGCTCGGTTGTCGAGCGCGGCGCTCGCCGCGAGATCCCAGATGAGTTCCACCCGCGTCTCGACCTTGTTGACGTTCTGCCCGCCGGGACCGCCGCTACGCGACGTGCGGAAGCGGATCTCGCCCTGCGGGATGAGATACCCGTTGCGAAGCTCAATGCCGCGGTCTGTGATCATCCGCTCCTCCTCGAGGGGAGATAAGCGGGTTGCGCGATCGCTGTCAACGGGCGCAGATGGAGTGTCACGCAGAACTCCGGGACCCCGGTGCCGCAGATAAGCCTCGTTGACCTACTTCAGTTTGAATCTCACCGGGATCGAGACCCAGACCGCGACCGGTTGCCGCTTCTGAACCGCCGCCTTGAACACGGCCTTCGCGACAGCCGCCGCCGCGGCCTCGTCGAGAAGCGGGATGCTCTTCGCGACCTCGGTTCTCTTCACCCTACCGTCCTTGCCCACCAAGGCGCGAACGAGAACAACCCCCTCGAGCTGAGCCTGGCGGGCCGCATCCGTGTACATCGGCGTCGGCATGCTGATGAGGACCGGCATCTCATCAACCGGAATGAACGTGTCCGGCGACGGCCACGCGGCGGAGTTGTCGTCACCGCGCTGCGCCGCGCTCCGCGCCGAAGCGGTCTCGCGGGCTTCGGCCGCGGCGATCTCGTGCTCGGCCGCGCAATCCGCCACGAGCTTCTTCAGCGGGGAGCCGAGCGCCCTCAAGTCGAAGAGGAGCCGGATTGACATCTCGCCGTCCGAGGCAATGGCGATCACGAGGCTGTCCGCCGCGCCCGCGATCAGCTTGACGAGGTCCTTCGGACAAAACAACTCCATGCCCGATTCATCCCATGTCCACAGATCACGTCCCAGTTGTTTGTCGTCTATTTGGATGTCAACGGCCGATGTGCGCGGAGGATTCACAGGGGGTCGCGCGAAAACCACGACGGAGAGTTCGAGCTCGCCCAGGCCGCCCGGCGCGCACCCCACGGTCAGCGTCGGCCGCCCCGGTCCGGATGGGGTCAGCATCGTGCTTTCCGATGTCATCGTGAGAGCGCCGCTTCGCGAGCCGTTCGACATCCACGCGACCGTGCCGGGGGGCACCGTCGTGGGGCCGGGGGTTCCTCCGCGCGACCACGCGGAGCACGCACACAAGACGAAGGCAAGAGACCATGCTGCAGCGGTCGTGGCCGTCCGGGACCATCGCGCGTTCATGTTCCATCCTCCCACGAGCCGGGCCCCGGCTGCGACCCGCTCAGCCGTACCGCACGCCCGGATAGAGCAGATTGACCGCGAAGAGGAACACGGGGTGATAGACCATGCGGAAAAGCTGCCACGCCAGAAGCATCCCGATCATTCCGAACCACGGCTGACCCCATAGGAATTGCTGGTAGCGCGCCGTCGCTCTCGCGTCGAGGGCGAGCGGGATGGCGCCGCTGCCGTCGAGCGGCGGCAGCGGGATGAGGTTCAGTGTGGCCAGCACCAGGTTCATCGAGAAGAACGCGCTCACGAAGACGGCCACAGCGGGCCAGATTCCCGGCGATTCGCTCACCGTGACGTGACCGAAGCTCACGCTGTCCGGATGATGGAAGAAGCCGGCCGAGACACCGGCCTGGATGCCGGCGGCCGAGACGAGCACGAGAAGGAGATTCGAGCCGGGACCGGCGAGCGCCATCCACGCGGCGCGCTTCGGGTAGCGCACGGCCCAGTGGCGATCGTACGGGGCGCTCGCGAAGCCGAACGGCCAACCGGACACGAAGACCGACAGAAGCGGCAGGATCACCATCCCGAACGGCTCACGCCGGATGTGCGGCCGTGGATCGAGCGAGACCTGGCCGCCGTGGTAAGCGGTGAGATCGCCGCCGAGCTTCGCGGCCCAGGCGTGAGCGGCTTCGTGGAGCGTCGTCGAGAAAAGGAAGACGACGTAGTAAACGAATCCGGCGGTGAGGTCGGGCATGGTGAGAGGGACGATAGGGCGACAGGAGCGCTTGTGCAAGCGGCGACCTTCGGCGTTCATTCTGCAGAGATCAGGAAGCGCGCCGACTCAAGTCTCCGGCGGAAGCCGCCACCCCCACCTCCACCAGCGCGTCGTAGAACGCCGCCCCCCCGCCCATGTCGGTGAGTTCCTGGCTCGTGACGGCGTTCACATTGCGGCCACCGGGGCACATCTTCGGCCACCAGGTGGAGAGCCCGACCACCACGCCCGGCCGCGCCGCATCGGAAACGGTCGCGCGCGCGAGGAACGCGCCGCGGTCGTTCCAGACGCGGACCTGGACACCGTCCCGGATGTCGCGCACCGCGGCATCGGTCGGGTGGATGATCAGAGAGGGCTCCTTCTCGCGCTGCACGAAGACCGGCTGCGCGCTGAAGGTGGAGTTCAGGAAGTGGTGCGCGGGCGGTGAGATGAACTCTAGCGGGAAGCGCCGCGCGAGATCGGGCGCGGTGGCCGCGCTTTCCCGCGGCGGCGTGTAGCCGGCGAGCGGATCGAGCCCCTGCGCTTCGAGCGCTTCGGCGTACAGCTCGCACTTCCCCGACGGCGTGAAGAACCCGCCCTCGGCGAACGGCGCGAACGACTCCGGAACGGAGAGCCGCACCGAGGCCTCCCGTTCGAGCCGCTCGTAGGTGATGCCCTTCATGTGCGGGTGCTCCCAGCGGAACACGGAGCGCGCCATCTCCTCGTCGCTCTCGCGAAGGCACGGGTGATCGAGCCCCATGCGGGCCGCGAGCAGGCGGAACACCTCTGTGTTCGGCTTGGACTCGCCGAGCGGAGCGATCGCGGGCTGGTTGAGGCTCACGTAGAGCTGTCCGTACGACTTGTGTATGTCGAACATCTCGAGCGTGCTCGTCGCCGGGAGCACGATGTCGGCGTAGTCCGCGGAGTCGGTCCTGAACAGGTCGTGGACCACGGTGAAGAGATCTTCGCGCGCGAGCCCGGCGAGCACCATCTCCTGCTCCGGCGCGACGGCGGCGGGGTTCGAGTTGTAGACAAAGAGCGCTTTGACGGGCGGACTCAGCTCTCGATCGAGGAGTATGCGGCCGAGGCGGCTCATGTTGAGGGTGCGCGTCCCGGGCGGGATGAGATCGGGTCGCTCGAGCGCTTCGTTGTTGACCGGGAACGTGCCCGAAGTCGAGAGCAGCACGCCGCCGCCGGGGCGCCTCCACGCGCCCGTGAGCGCCGGCAGGCACGCGATCGTGCGGACCGCCATGCCGCCGCCGGCGTGCCGGTTGAGGCCGTAGTTGAGCCGGATCGCCGATGGCTTCGCGGTCGCGTATTCGCGCGCGAAGGATTCGACCTCGTCGGCCGTGAGACCGGTCGTCTGCGCCGTGCGCTCGGGCGTCCACTCGCTCGCGCGCTCGCGGAGACGATCGGCGCCCAGGGTGTACCGCTCGATGTAGTCGCGGTCCTCGAAACCGTCACGGAAGATGACGTGCATGACGCCGAGCGCGAGTGCTGCGTCGGTGCCCGGCCGCAGCGCCAGGTGCCGGTCCGCCTTCTCCGCCGTGCGCGACCGGTACGGGTCAACCGCGACCAATGTCGCGCCCCGCCGCCGCGCTTCCTCGATGAACGGCCACAGGTGCACGTTCGAGCTGACGATGTTCGCGCCCCAGGCGACGATGAAGCGGGCATTCACGATCGCTTCGGGATCGAAACCGACGGATCGCCCGAGCGTCACCCGGAGCCCCGCGCCGCCCGCCGAGGAGCAGATCGTTCGCGCGAGGAGGCTGGCGCCGATCGAGTGGAAGAAGCGCCGGTCCATGCTGCCGTAGGAAAGGAGCCCCATGTTGCCGGCGTAGGAATAAGGCAAGATCGCCTGAGCGCCGTGCTCCTCGATGATTGACCGGAACCGTTCGGCGATCGTGTCCAGCGCTTCGTCCCACGTGATCCGTTCGAAGCGCCCCTCGCCCTTCTTGCCGACGCGCCTCAGCGGGTGGAGCAGGCGGTCGGAGCTGTAGACGCGCTCGAGATAGCGGTTCACCTTCGCGCAGAGGAAGCCCTGCGTGAAGCGGTGATCAGGATCGCCGCCGATCGCAACCGCGCGATCCCCCTCGATGTTCACGGTCATGACGCAGGTATCGGGGCAGTCGTGCGGACAGATGCTCTTGACGGTGCGAAGTGCTGCGGTGTCGGCATGGGCGGGCGTCATGCGTCGGATCGTAGCACGGCGCGCGGTCGCCGATCATGGCGGAGGTCGCGTCAGGAAGGCGTTTCCTTCGGTCGCCTCGGAACAAACCGATCCGAATGACCGGAGTATCGCGCTCCCGCAGCCCGACTCAGAGAGGCGGGAGCGCCGAGCGGTAGATCTCTTCGCCCTTCGCGTTCTTCACGTCCACATGCACCAGAATCCCCTGGCGCACGCTCTGCGTGACGGTGCAGAAGTCCTCGAACAGCTCGAGGCACCGGCCCGCGCGCGACTTGGCATCCTCCGGGACATCCATGTCGAGCGTTATGGAGACGTGCTGCTCCGGGACGCGCAGCCTGCCGGCGGCATTGCGCTGGACCGAGTACGAGACCACCGTCCTGATGTTCTTCGGCTGGACGCGCGCCTTTTGAAGGCAGAAGAGCAGGCTTGCGGAGAGACAGCTCCCCACTGCGGCGGCGAGCACCCGCGACGGCGTCGGCCCCTTCGACCCGCCGAGAGGCGGCGTCTCGTCTACGATCAATTCCTGGATCTCCGAACCGAAGTTCACGCGGAACTCGAAGTCCTTCACCTGCTCCATGGTGACGGTGATCTTCTGGTCGTCCATCCTCGCCTCCTGATCCGCCGCCGCTGCCTGAGGCGGCCGCCGCGAAGCCGTGTTGGATCCGCCGCGTGCCGGCAGCCGCCTTCGTTTTGCTTCACCCTCTCGCGCGAACCTTCTTCTTCGGGCGCCCGTTGCTCTTTGCGGACTTCTTCACACCTTTCTTGGAGGCCTTCTTCGCGGCCTTCTTCGGGCGCGCGGACTTTTTCGCAGCCTTCTTCGGAGGCTTGTTGGCGGGCTTCTTCGCAGCCTTCTTCTCTTGCTTCCCGGCCGACCTCGCGGCCGCCAGGAATCTCGGCAGCGTCGTCCACAATCCGATCACGTTGCCGTCGGGGTCCTTGAACAGGCCGAACCAGCCCATGCCCGGGACTTCCGTCTTCTCCTGCAGGATTTCGAGCCCGTAGGAGCGCACCTTCTTGAGCGTGACGGCGATGTCCTTGACGAGGACGTAGTTCGTGATCGCCGGCGCGGGCTGGCTCTCCATTGCGGGACCGATCCCGATCCCGGGCCCTTCCTTCGGCGCAAGGATCACGTAGGTCGGCGTGTCGAGCGACTTCTTCCACTCGAAGAGATCGCAGTAGAACTCCACCAGTCGTGGCATGTTCTTGCTCATGAACTCCACGTGGCAGACGTCATGCATGACGTACCTCCCGTGTGATCAAAGGAGCGATCCGCTCGCGCTGCGCCAATCGTCACTTTCGACTCGACGCGGCGCCGGATCTCTTCCAGACATCCGGGTCCAGATCGAGAGCCTAGTCGCCTCCTGCCCGGTCCGCAAGGGCGGAGACCCGCCTTCGGCCCGCGGCACGAGCGCCGAAGGCGCCCCGGCGGGAGTTCCGCCGCAGGCGAAGATCGCCCCGGACCGCCCCGGGTCGCCGCGGAACCCGCGCTGCTCATGGTGAAGCGGCGCCGGACGAACCGCTCGATGGCCGGAATCCGTGATCTGGGCGCGTAAGCTCCGCGGCCGGAGACAAACGTCCCTGGTAGAACTCCCCATCATTCGATCGCGAGCAAGGAGGAAACGCCCATGTCATCCGTCCGCCCACCCCGGGTCCAGGCCTTCGCCCCGGCCGCTTCGGTTCTTCTCACGTTCGCCCTCGTCGCTTTGGCCGGACCCGCGAGCGCGACCAACCGGTTCTGGAACAGCGCGGGTGGCGGCCTCGCCTCCGTCGGCGCCAACTGGAGCCCCATCGCGGTGCCGTCGAGCGTGGACGACACCTGGTACCAGCTCGCAGGCACTTACACGGTCTTCTTCGACGCCGACGTCCCCGAAGTCAATTCACACGCGTATCGCGCGGGAAGCGTGAGTCTCTATGCGATCACGCCCCACACGTCGGACTTCCGGACGAGCGTCGGCTGGTCTTCCGGTGACATCGCGACGCTGAACGTCATCAGCGGCCAGTTCCTGAACAACGGCGAGATCAACGTCGGCCGCTACACCGGGACCACGGGAACGCTCAATATCAGCGATCCCGATGCGAGCCTCGAGACCGTCGGGAGCAACAAGTGGCTCTATGTGGGCGGGACCGCAAGCGGGAGCGGAGCGCTCAACATCACGAATGGGGGCTACGTGAACATCAGCGGCTCGGCCCCCGTCGCGATGTCCGCCGGGAGCATCGGCGCCGTGACGGTGTCCGGCGTCAACAACGGGGTGACCGACACGCGATCCACGTTTCAGGCTTTCAGAACCGGCACGAGCCTCTTCGTCGGGCAGTTCGGGCAGGGATCGCTCGATGTGTTGAACGGCGGCCTCGTCTCGTGCTCCAGCGTAAGGATCGGAGACCGCGCCGGCTCATCTGGCGTCGCCACCGTGCAGGGGTCACTGCTCGGATTCAGTGCGACGATTGATGCCTCATCGCTCTACATCGGCAGCGGGACCTGCCCTTCCTTCGGAGGCGGTGACGGCTTGCTGCTCGTGAACAGCGGCGGGCTCGTGGACGTGTACGCGACGACGCGCGTCGGGGATGCCTGCGGCGGCTTCGGCACGCTCCAGGTGGTAACGGGCGGAAGGGTGGAGACCGGCGGTCTCATCTTCGATGACGGCAACTCCTCCTTCAACTTCGACGGCGGCACGGTCCGCGTGCAGAACAACGGGACGTTCGATCCGGCGGGAACATCCTTCACTTTGAACAGCGCGGCCGGCACGCCGATCTTCGAACTCGCCGAAGGAGCCGATGCCGCATTCTCCGCGTCGGTGCCCGATCGCGCGCTCGCCGTCGGCACGACGGCGCGCGGGGCGTTCAGACTCTTCAACGCCGGAACGACGTGCGCCGTCACAGGCGACGTCGGGGTCGGCGAGAGCGCCGGCAGTGTGGGCAGTCTCTCCGCGGACTCGACCTCGACCTTCACGGCGACGGGCATCGCGTACGTCGGCGCAAGCGGCACCGGCTCGTTTCTCGTGCAGAACGGGGCCCACGCGACGGTGAACCACCTCTTCGCGGGCATCGGCATCGGCGGCGTGGGAGCCGTGACGGTGCAGGGGACCGGCGCCGACCTCGCAGTCTCCAGCATGTTCACCCTCGGAGGAACGAGCAGTCCCCCCCCGAGCGGCACGCTCACGGTCGCAAACGGGGGGATCGTCCACGCGGGGAGCCCGACGATCTACGCCAACGGCGGGACAGCAGTCGTCAACACCGGAGGATCGTTCACCTGCACAGGGACGATCAGTCACCGCGGCGTGATCAACATGGGCGGGGGCACGCTGACGGCGAACATCGTGGACTTCGTCGGCGCGGCATCTCTCACGGGCAACGGGACGGTCAATGCGAGGATCCTCGCCGACGACGCGCTGGCGACGATCACGGCGAGCGGCGGCAACCTCACGCTCGGGGACCCGATCAGCACCCTGGGGTTCGTCAATCTCGGGACGATGGGAATCACAGGTCAGACGGTGACCCTCCGCGACTTGAACGCCGCCGAGATCGGCAACGTCACGATGAGCACCGGCACCCTCGTGTTCCCGAGCGGCGGCTCGCTCGCCGCGGGCAAGACGATCTCCGGCAAGGGGACGCTCTCGGGCGCCCTGGCCAACTCAGGCACGCTTGCGCCGGCGGGCGCCGGACTCTTGTTCAGCGGCATGCTCACCGATGTCGGCCAGGGAATATCGGGCAGCCTCGTCAACTTCCTCTCGGGCGGCGGCTACACCGGCACAGGCACGCTCGCCTGCCAGGTGGACGGCGATGCGGGCTCCGTCATCACCGCGATAGGCAATCTCACGATGGGCATCGCGACGTTCAACAGCGGCGTCACGCTCGACGGACAGCTCATCGCCGGATCGCACACCGTGACCTTGCTCGATGCCAACGGCGTCGGCCTCGGCTCGCTCACCTCCATCGCCGGCGGGGCGCTCGTCTGCGCGCAGGCCTTGACGATGAGTTCGACCGACGTGCTCTCCGGAACGGGCGTCGTGAGCGCCACGACGCTGACGAACGGTGGGACGGTCTCCCCCGGCGCTTCGGCGGGACGCCTGAGGATCGCCGCGAACTACACGCAGACGGCCGGCGGCCATCTCGCGGCCGAGATCGGGAACCACAGCGCCGGCGAATGGGACACGCTTGCCGTCACCGGGGCTGCGACACTGGCCGGCGCGCTCGACGTGACGACGCTTCCGAGCTTCGTCGCGAGCCCCGGCGACTCCTTCCCGGTCGTCACGTTCGCCTCGCGGAGCGGCGCCTTCACATCGTTCTTGGTAAACGGCGGCGACCCCGCCGGCGTGCTCGATATCGTCTACACATCCACCGAGGTCGTGCTGGTGGTGCCCCAGGCCCCGGTCGGCGTCGAGACGGCGGGCGCCCCGCCTGCTGAACTGCAGCTGACGGCCCGCGCTCACTCCGGGGGCGATGCCGCGTTCCACCTCGATCTCCCGCGCGACGCGAGAGTGTGGCTGCGCGTGTTCGATCTGACAGGTCGCGAGGTGGCGCTGCTGTGCGATCGCGAGGAGCGAGCCGGCCGTCACACCTACTCGCTCGCGGGCCACGGGCCACGTCTGGCGAGCGGCGTGTATTTCGGCCTGGCGAGGGTTCGGTCCGAAGGCGCGATGGAGGTGCGCAGGGCCCGCGTGTGCGTCGTGAGATAGAGGCTGTACCCTGAGCGCGAAGAAACCGGGGCCGGCTTTCGAGCCGGCCCCGGTCTATCTCCAGTCGCCGGCGGCGATGAACGCCGCCCAGTCGCATGGATGGGTGCTCAGACCCCGGCTCCGCCGCTCGGCGAGGATGCCGCGGCTCGCCAGGCTGACGGCCTCGGCGGTGGATCGCCCCGATTCGAGACGTGCGGCGTAGAGAGCGCGCATCCAGCTTCGAGTGGCGTCGTCCTCGACGGGCCAGAGACTCATGATCAGCGTCCCCACGCCTGCCGTCTCGAACGCGCGCCTGAGACCGAGGACGCCTTCACCGGATCTCAGCCGTCCGAGGCCCGTGCCGCAGGCGGAGAGGACGGCCCACTCCACCCCGCGGAGATCGAGCGATGCGATCTCCTGCGCCGTGAGGATCCCGTCCTCATCCTCCGGAGCCGCGAGGTCTTTTCGGTTCGCCCCCGCGAGCGCAAGACCCGAGCGAAGAAGCGGGCTCTCCGCCGCGGGCGGCGAGATCCCATTCGACGGAGCGGTGGCGCACGAGTCGCCGAGCAGGAACGCATGCGTGGCCAGGTGCACGACCCGCTTGCCTCTCATCCCCGATTTCACACGACCCTCCGCGGCCATCGGGCCCAAGAGGGAGACCGCCTCTTCGTCGCGACGGCTCTTCTTCCACAGTCGGACGACATCTTTCGTTTCCTGCCTGGTGCTCGGGAGCCGCTCGAACTCGAGCGTCTCGAGATCTGCGCACCCGGACGACGCGCCCCTGTAGAGACCGATCACGGAGAGCACCTCGGGCACGACACCGCCGGCCTTGTCGAAATCGGGATCCCCGACCGTGAAGAGCCCGGTGTTCACACGACCGGCCTCATGCAGGAGGTCCTTCTCCGCCGAGAGGTAGTGCAGGATCGGGTCCTCCTCCACGAGGTAGCCGCCCTCCCCGACGGGGAGCGCGGCGAAGCTGACGAACTGCAGCGCCCCGTCCGGCACGACGAACACGATTCCGGCATCCCCCAGCCGCTCCGAAACCGGGTCCCAGATTCTTCGTCTGAGTGCCTCGCCCGCCGCACGGTAGGCCCTTTCCGTGACGCCGGCCTCTCCGGCTTCGGCGGCGAGCAGGATTTCGCGGCGCCACGATTTCACGAGGAACTCGACGGGATCCGCATCGCCGATCATGACGCGCTCTACCTCCAGCGAGCCGCCGCGCGCGACGAAGGCGAGGTAACCGGGGACTTCGTTTCCGCGACCCACTGCCCCGGTTCCAGGCGGCGGTTCATAGCGGCAGTACGCGACGAGCGCTGCGTTTCTCGGGAGGGCGCGCAAGACCTCGGCGATTCCGACGCGGCTCCGGGCCAGGTCGGACTGAAATTCCTCGCTCCGACCCGCGAGCGCCCGTTCCGCCTCCTCCATCTCCAGCGCCGTTCGATCGAGGAGCGCCCGGTACTGCGCAGGCTCCATGCCTTCGAGACCGCGCACGCTGAGGTTGGCGAGCCGGGCTCTGGCGTTCTGGACGGCGGACCAGAGCGCCGCGGTCTCGGGATCGGAGGAAGCGACGACGGTGCGATGGCGCGCCGCGATCTCGTCGAGCACCACCGCGCGCGAGCGGATCTCCGCGTCCCAGACATCTCGGACCGCGCCGTGCTCGGGGACCTGAGATTCGAGCGTCTGTGTGGCGAGAATGGAAAGCGCGAGATCGAGCCCGCCTAGACGAACAGCCGCATACCGGAGCGCCTGCGACTCGGCGAGGGAGCGCGTCGTGAGCCTCAGGTGCGCGCGCCGGATCTCTTCGGCTCGAAGGCCCGATTCGAGCGCACCCGAGAAATCCCCGGACGCAAGAAGCGCATGGCCGCGATTCCGAAAGGTGCGGGCGGCGTCGGGATGATCGAGACCCAGGGTCTTCGCCTGGATTCTCAGCGCCCGCTCATACAACGCCAGCGCCTTCGCCGGCTGGCCCATCGCCGCGAGGACCCCGCCGAGATCGTCGAGGCTCCGAGCAACGTCGGGATGATCAGGGCCCAGCCCGCTCTCCTGGATCGCCAGCCCTCGCTCGTAGAGGGATCTCGCCGTCACAAGATCTCCGCGATCTCGGAGGATGGAGGCCTCAACGGAGAGACTGAGTCCGACATCGGGATGATTGGGACCGAGCGACTTCTCATAGATCGCGCGGGCGCGGCGGCAATTAGCGAGGGCGCCGTCGGGATCTCCCGTGTCTCTCAGAATGATAGCGAGGTTCGTGAGGGTCCGCGCGAGTTCGGGATGCTCGCCGCCCGCTGCGCCCTCCTGGATCGCGAGCGCCCGGTCGCAGAGAATCCGCGCTCCGGCGAGATCGCCGGTCTCTCGAAGAAGGACCGCTTGATTCACCATGCTCAATGCAAGATCAGGATGGCGCGGCCCCACGCTCGCCTCCCAGATCGTGTGCGCCCGATCGAAATAGGAGCGCGCGCGCGCGAAGTCGCCGGACGAGTAGAGCAGATTCGCCAGGTTGTTGAAGCTCTGAGCGAGGTCCGGGTGATCGGGACCGAGCGACTTCTCGCGGATGCCCACGGCCCTCTCCTGCAGCTCGAGCGCGCCGGCGTAGTCGCCGATCTCGTGGAGGATGACGGCGAGGTTGTTGAGACCCTGGGCGACATCGGCGTGATCGGGACCCTCGACTTTCTCGAGGATGGCGACGACGCGCTGAAAGAGGTCCCGCGCCCCGGCGAAGTCCCCCGTCTTCCAGAGTACCAGCGCGAGGTTGTTGAGGCTTTTCGCGACATCCGGGTGATCCGGACCGAGCGCCTTCTCGCGGATCGCGAGTGTCCGTTCGAAGAGCGGCCTCGCGCCCGTGAAATCACCCGCCACGCGGCGCAGGTTCGCCATCTGATTGAGGCTTTTCGCCAGGTCGAGGTGCTCGCGGCCCTGAAGGGTTTCGCGAATCCTGACAGCCCGCTCCGAGAGGCCTATCGCTTCCGCATCGGTCTTCCCCTGCCGCCAGAAGCACTCGAGCAGGATGTCCCGTAGATCGGCGGCCGCGAGTGACTCCGATCCTCCGGATTGCTCGACGGATGAGAGGAGGGCCCTGGTCCTCGACTCGACTTCGGGGTACTTGCCGGCGCGGAGGAGTTCCTTGAGCGAGCCGATGTCGGGCGCGGGAACGACGGGCGCAGAATTCGCGGAGTCCGCGGAGTCCGCCCACGCGGCGGGCGGCAAAGTCGCGAAGGCCGCGGCGGAGCATGCCGTAACGACGAACGCGGCGAGTAGGCGGGTCATCACGCAGCAATTCTAGCTCAGAAGCGATCGCGGCGGGCGGACGAAAGCCCGGCGTCACCCAATTGGTGTATACGATCCGATGATCCCATTGCGTCGTTCCGGGCCGCCCTGCAGCGAACCTGCGAGCCCCGTTCTGAAGCGTCTCGCAGGTTCGTCTCTCGCCTCCAACACCGGAGGCTTATACTGTGACTTGGGACGAGCGCCCGACACCCCACCGCCGTCAAGATCCGGGGCGTCGGATGCGACTTCGTCCCCGTCTGCGAACGTACGCTTCCCCAGAGACCCTATGCTCAGGAGGCCGCCATGATTCGACTCTTCGTCCGTCACCCCGTCGCCGATTTCCCGAAGTGGCGACAGGTCTACGACAGTTTCGAGGGCGAGCGCAAGGCGATGGGTGTCGTGGCTCACGCGGTATTCCAGTCCGCCGAGAACGCGAAGGACATCACCGTGTGGCATGATTTCGACAACCTCGACACGGCCCGAGGATTCGCCGGCTCCCCGCGCCTGCGTGAGGTCATGACCTCCGCCGGCGTCGCGGGCGAACCCGTGATCTGGTTCACGAAGCCCGCGTAGTCTGTCGTGTCTCTCTCGCGACGCATCTCGGCCCAGGCACCTACGATCGCCACATTCTCGCCTCGAAGGTCTCCGGGCGGCCGCTGAACGAGGCGCCCCGGCCTCGCCGCCGGGCTCCGTGCTAGAATCGCCCTGCGGGACGGATCGGCGCCGGCCTCGGGCCGG